>CASFAX010000007.1:0-1371 GCA_949292945.1 uncultured Bacillota bacterium
TTTATCTAACGGCCCGAAATCGCAAAAACGGAACGTTAACTATGGAACTTTTCGGGGGAGCTTTTTTACGGTATACTATCCTCTGTGTTTCGGCTATGCGTCTTTCACTGGAGGTTTATCATGACTACACCGAAATACAAACACCTTAAATTCGAAGACAGATACGTTATTCAGGAATTTATCTCTATGGGCTACTCTTTTACCGCTATCGGTCACCGCATCGGCAAAGACAGAAGGGCTATCTCCAAAGAAGTCTACAACCATCGCTTCCTTAAGCACGGTCTTAACAAGTTTAAACAACAATGCCCTCGCACTTCAAAACCGCCCTATGTCTGCAACGGTTGCAAGTCAAAAGCCACCTGCTCCAGGGACAAATTCTTCTACGATGCTTCAATTGCTCATAACGAGTATGTCAGAACCCTTAGAAGAGAGCGTTCTCATCTTCGCATTACAAAGCCTCAGATTGCCGCTATCAACGATGTGATTGCTCCCTTAATTGTTCACAAGCATCACAGCATTAATCACGTCTACATCGCTCACCCGGAGGTCCTGCCAATGGCTAAATCAACTTTTTACAAGTATGTGGACTTAGGACTCTTCAGCATTAAGAACATTGATCTTCCCAGGAAGGTAAGATTCAAGGTGAACAAGGAATACGACGAAGACAGAAAAGAACGTAAGGCTATTAAAGACAAAGGTATTAGAATAGGCAGGTTCTACAGAGACTTTCAGGATTATCTCGAGCTTAACCCTACATGCTCAATCGTTGAGATGGATACTGTTATCGGTACTTCCGGTGGCAAGGGCGGAAAATGTTTCCTAACCCTTCTCTTCCGCTCCTTCAACCTTATGCTTATCAGAGTTCTTCCGTACAAGAGAAGTGAATATGTCACTCAGGCTTTTATGGAAATTAAAGAAACTTTGGGTGATGATGAATTTAAAAGACTCTTTGAAGTAATTCTTACTGACAACGGCACTGAGTTCTCAGACCCGGAAAGTATTGAAATCTCAACTAAAACAGGAGACCGTCTGTCCAGGGTTTTCTACTGCAATCCTAACTCCTCATGGCAGAAAGGCTGTATCGAGAAAAACCACGAATACATACGATACGTCCTTCCAGAATCAGCTAACCTTCTTGCCTCCCACATAAACAGTGTCCCGAGGATGTCCTTGAACAATCAGTCTCCTTACGAAGCTGCTCTTGGCTTCATTGGCAAACATAACCTGGATTTGCTGGGTATTGAGAAAATACCTAACGATGACATCAACCTTACTATCAGACTACTGAAAAGATAGTCTGAAATTTTTCGTTAACTCATAAATCGCATAGCCGAAACCAAAATTACTCCTGATTTTAGCGGAACGTTACAT
>CASFAX010000007.1:1403-61836 GCA_949292945.1 uncultured Bacillota bacterium
TTCCATCTGTTAAATTGCTTTAACCCTTGATTTTTCGGGACGTTACCACTGTAAATCCATACTTGCGCTCCCCCGGGACGTTACCCGAAAAACTAAGCCTGCCCGGCAGACAAAAGCGCCTGCCGGACAAAGAAAGACCCCTGGAAAAAACGGAGGTCTTTAATTACTGTGGTATGCAGGCGGCACATGCTTTCTAATCGGTGCGAGCTCCGAATCTATGGCTATAGGACAAAAATAATATTGGATAATAAAAAGGTCAAGATAATCCGGCTTTAACCCTCGGAAAACTTGACCGTACAGCTTTTGGGTATAAAAAATCGACAAATGCCTTGTTGATATTTTGCAGAGAATATCGATTCAATATAGATAATCAGGGAATTAGGTTAATATACGTAGATTGAAACGTAGATTAGTTATCCCTTCCTTTTGCCTGATTTTAATAAAAAACTTATTTCTATCAAAAAAATCGGCAAAGCAAGAACTCCGGTTATTCGGTGTGAATAGCTGATTTGAAACCAGCCGGTCCATGTATTAATTAGGCATACTGATAGGACAGCGATAAGAAAACCAGTGTAAGAGTTCAGTATTAATTTTGCACGACTTCTTTCGGTTGCATTCATACCAGACTCATTGGTAATGTAGTAATTAAGTGTCCCGATTATTAGATATAGCACAATATACAACGATAAATGATAATTAAATGTGATAACAGCCATATCTATAACTATGCCACAAATCAGAAGCATCCACATGAACAGGATGACTCTGGATCTATTGTTAGTCATTTCCCATCCTCCCTAAACATCAATCTCCGCAATACCCGTGCCATTATTATAACATTGAAAAAATACAATGTCAATTAAAAAAGTATTTTATATCCTAAATCACATCTAAAAGAACAATTCTGAGTTACAGGCTAAAGCAACTTTTGGAAAACCGAGATGAGACTACACTATTCAGCTGCGAGTTCAAACATTCCGACAGGATTTCCCGATTCGGTTGAATGATTAAACCGAATCACGTTTTCGAACGGAAAAAGTCTAACAGCCCGCATTCCCCCCTAAAAAATCAACATCATGCCCGCCCGGCAGACAAAAGCGCCCGGCAGACAAAGAAAGACCCCCGGAAAAAACCGGAGGTCTTCAATATACGTATTAAGCTAAATCGAGGGTTTATACAATGCCCTGAGCCATCATAGCTTCTGCAACCTTTTCGAAGCCTGCGATGTTAGCTCCTGCTACCAGGTCGTAGCCGAGGCCGTACTTTTCAGCAGCTTCTGCAGAGTGCTTATGAATGTTAACCATGATGGTTTCAAGCTGTTCGTAAACCTGCTCAGGTGAGAATACAGTGTGACCTGCGTTCTGGCCCATCTCGATGCAGGAGCAAGCTACGCCGCCTGCGTTAGCAGCCTTGGAAGGTCCGATAACAACGCCGTTTTCCTTGAGGTATTCGATAGCCTCGTTAGTGGTAGGCATGTTAGATCCTTCGCAGAGGAACTTGCAGCCGTTGGCAACCATGGTCTTGGCATCCTCGATGTGGATTTCGTTCTGAGTAGCGCAAGGGATGTACAGGTCAGCCTTAACTTCCCAAGGCTTCTTTCCTGCATGGAACTCGCTTCCAGGGAACTTGTCTGCATAAGGTGCGCAGATGTTCTTTCCGGAGGCTCTGAGCTCCAGCATGTAATCTTCCTTCTCGCCGGAAACGCCTTCAGGATCGTAGATGTATCCGTCCGGTCCGGAGATGGTGATAACCTTGGCACCAAGCTGGTTCAGCTTCTGAACGGTACCCCAGGATACGTTACCGAATCCGGAAACTGCAACGGTCTTGCCCTTAAGCTCTTCGCCGCAGTGTTTCAGCATTTCTCTTGCGAAGAATACGATACCGTAACCGGTAGCTTCGGTTCTGCCTGCAAGTCCGCCGAAAGGAAGTCCCTTGCCGGTGAGAACGCCTTCATATCTGTTAGTAAGTCTCTTATACTGTCCGAAGAGATATCCGATCTCTCTTCCGCCTACGCCCAGGTCACCTGCAGGAACGTCGGTGTGAGGTCCGATGTGTCTGTAAAGCTCAGTCATGAAGGACTGGCAGAATCTCATGATTTCAGCATCGGATTTGCCGTTAGGATCGAAGTCAGCGCCGCCCTTGCCGCCGCCGATAGGAAGACCGGTAAGGCTGTTCTTGAAAATCTGCTCGAATCCGAGGAACTTTATGATTCCGGGATATACGTTAGGTGCGAATCTCAGGCCGCCTTTGTAAGGTCCGATAGCGCTGTTGAACTCGTATCTGTAACCTCTGTTAACCTGAACCTTGCCGTTGTCGTCAACCCAAGGAACCCTGAAGCTGATTCCTCTTTCAGGCTCGATAAGTCTCTCTACGAGGCCTGACTCAACGTACTCAGGATGTGCTTCCAGAACCGGCTCGATGGAAGTGAGAACTTCTTCAACAGTCTGTAAGAATTCCGGCTCGCCAGGGTTTCTTTTCTTAGCAATCTCAATGTACTGCTGTACTAAATTTGCCATTTCGATCTCCTCTTTTCTCTTATTTTTTAGCAAAATTATCGTGCCTGCCCTGATGCAAAACGGCGGGCACAGAGCGCCGGGCGGAACTGGGTTAAAAACCGCCCCAACATCTAAAATATAACACTTTGACAAAAAGTAGTCAACAATCTGGACGCATGAAAAAATGTTTTATTTTAAGTAAACTTTTTGAGGATGTTTTTTCACTATTTTAAGTGACATTTGCAGACGGTATGTTAGAATAGAATATATGTGTCTGACGTATTTGATTTGACGTATTTAAAAGGAGAGATTAAAGAATAATGCAGGGATTAACCGGCAGAGAAGCTGAAGAAAGGGCCCGTCAGGGGCTGGATAACGTCCAGGTGAATTCGTCTACCCGGACGGTAAAGGAAATAGTAAAGGAAAACGTATTCACATACTTTAACCTCATATTTACGGTGCTTGCAGTGCTTCTGGTAATAGTGGGCTCGTTTAAGGATCTCACGTTTATGCTCATAGTTCTCGCAAATACCGCAATAGGTATAATTCAGGAGATAAGATCGAAGCGAACCCTGGATAACCTGAAGCTGATGAAGATGCCGAAGAGCCACGTCATAAGAGACGGGGCTGAGAGGGAAATCGCAGTGGAGAAGCTGGTTCTGGGAGACGTTATCGTCCTCAGAGCCGGAAATCAGATTCCGGCAGACGCGGAGGTCATAGAGGGAAGCGTTCAGGCTAACGAATCCCTCATAACAGGTGAATCAGATGAAATCACAAAATCACCGGGGGACAGCCTGCTTTCGGGAAGTTTCGTGGTGTCGGGAGAGTGCCTTGCCGTGCTTACCGCGGTGGGAAGGGATTCCTACATAGCAAAACTCACCCTTGAAGCCACCAAGGACAAGAAAACCGAGGAGTCGGAGATGATTAAGTCCCTGGACAAAATGGTCAGGGTGATAGGTATAATCATAATTCCGGTCGGTGCGATTTTGCTGGTTCAGGAGTGGTTCGTCCTCGAGGGTGGTTTCAGAGACAGCGTAATTTCGATGGTTGCGGCGGTTCTCGGCATGATTCCGGAAGGCCTTTACATGACCGCCAGCATAGCCATGGTGGTAAGCGCCGTGCGGCTTGCCCGCCGGGACGTTCTGGTTCAGAACATGAAGTGCATAGAAACCCTTGCCAGGGTAGACGTTCTCTGCGTTGATAAAACGGGAACCATTACTGAAAACGAAATGAAGGTGGAAGGCTTCCGTCTGGCCCACGACGTGACCAGCGAAGCTAACGTTGCGCGGATGATAGGCGATCTGGTTCAGCAGCAGAGCAAGGATAACATAACTATGGCGGCTCTTCAGAATTACTTCGGGGAGAGAAGCGGCAGGACTGCCCAGAGCGTATGTCCGTTTTCATCAAAATATAAGTACTGCGGAGCCAGCTACGACGACGGAAACTACGTGCTGGGAGCGCCGGAGTTCGTCCTTCGGGAGAGCTTTGACAGGTATGCGGAATACGTAAACGGAATGGGCGAACAGGGTTACAGAGTTCTCGCTTTTGCGGAAGTGGGAGAAGTGCCTCAGGGGCAGCCTTTGTCGACTCACGCTGAGCTAATAGCTCTCGTATTTCTCACCAATCCTATAAGAAAGTCCGCAAAGGAGACCTTCGGATTTTTCGCTGAAAACGGCGTTGATATAAAGGTTATCTCGGGAGACAACCCGGTGACGGTGTCAAACGTGGCCCTGGAAGCGGGAATTGCCGGAGCCGAGCACTACGTGGATGCACGCCAGCTGGTGTCCGAGAGAGCCATATATGAAGCGGTGGAAAGGTATACTGTATTCGGAAGGGTAACCCCTGAGCAGAAGCGTATGTTCGTAAAGGCGCTCAAGAGCCAAGGCAAAACCGTCGGAATGACGGGAGACGGAGTAAACGACATACTGGCTCTCCGTGATGCGGACTGTTCCGTTGCGATGGCGTCGGGAAGTGAAGCTGCATCAAATGCGGCGCAGCTGGTGCTCATGGATTCCGACTTTTCCAAAATGCCGTCGGTAGTAGCGGAGGGAAGAAGGGTTGTAAACAACATACAGAAATCGGCGACCCTTTACCTTACGAAGAACATCTTCTCCCTGCTGCTGGCTTTGTTCTCCGTGATAAGCGTACTGTCCTACCCGCTGACGCCTTCGCAGATAACCCTCATAAGCATGTTCACCATAGGAATTCCGTCCTTCGTAATATCCCTGGAGCCTAACTCCAACCTGATAAAGGGAAGCTTCCTGGGCAACGTGTTCAAAATGGCATCGCCTGCCGGCCTTACCACCTTCGTCAGCGTAAGCTCTCTGGTAGTATTCGGACAGGTCTTTTCCATCGACAAAGAGTGCATATCCACTTCGTCGACCATGCTCGTGGCCCTGGTTGGATTCATGATTTTAGGTAAGGTTGCAAAGCCGACAAACAAGTTCCACGTTGCGCTTATAGCCGTTATGATAGCTGGAATGGGATACTGTGTATTCTTCAAACCTGAGATGTTCGGAATCAACAGCATATCGACCCAGGCGGCAATGCTTCTGGTAGTCTTCCTCATAGCCACCGAGGGACTTTTCAGATACGTATATAAGTTTACGGGTCTCTTTGCAAAGCTGGGTAAATCCGGCAGACAGGAAAGAAAGGCAAAACGCCGCAAGGGAAGTCATTAAGCAAAGTCAGATAAAATTCGGGCTGGCCGCGCTAACGGTTATTTCCGTTAACGTGACCAGCCCGGTTGTTTTTTCTGGCGACATCTGGGTTATCCTGGGTACAGGTAGCTATACAATTTAAGGCAAAGCCGCCGTGAGCTGCCGTGGTTTGGTTAGGAGATTGAAATCGGGGTAAAAAACCAAAAACGTATTGGTCTTTCTGCTGTTTCGGCTGCAAGAAACCAAAAATTCTTGGCTTTTTCGATGTTATGGCCAGTAAAAACCAATATATAGCGCTCATTTTGGGCGGCAATCGGCCGTATTTGCGGTTATATGCCCTTTATACAGCCTGATTTATTGGTTTTACTCTGGATAAAACGCCATATGACCAAGAAAAATTGGTTTTTGCGCAGAGATTAGCGGATTAAACCAAGACGAAGCGGTCGCTGCGTTTCTTTAAACGGCAGTCCCGTCGGCGATGGCCCATCGAGCAGAGTTCCTGCGACGGCCCCTTAAGCGACGTTTTCGTCAGCTGAGTTTTCGGCGGCGTTTTCTGAGGCAGTGTCGCTTCCCTGTCTCAGGTCGGAGATGATGTAACCGTCTTCAGTTTTTGACATTTCTCCCTCGTATGATTCGCCGTTAATCATCAGCCTGATAGTTTCAAAAATCTGTCCATCTGTGGCTGCATAGCTGACGCAGGCCATGGCAAAGAGCATGGTAAATACCAGAACAACGGATGCAAACCTTCTTTTAACTCTTAATCCCGTTATGTGTTTTTTCATCTTCATTTCCTCCAGATTCAATGTGCTGGAAGCATGGAGTCCGGAAAATGCGCTTCTATACAATTCCTGATTTGATTTTCGGTTACTGTTCATCTTTCCACACCTCCAGTTGCCTCTTCAGTCGCTGTCTCCCTCGCTGCAGCCGGGTTGTGACTGAGGTTCGAGTAATGTTGAGCAAATCCGCTATCTCTTCGGTGGAATAGCCCTCGTAGTAGAAAAGGTGTATTACCTGACGATATTTTGACGGCAGATTCATAACCGCTGAAAAAAGTTCACTTTCTTCCGGATTGTGAAAGACCAGCGTCTGCATCGGCGGGATTTTTGAACCAGTTGAAGCCTATGTTAAAAACGGAGTCTTTATAGGTCAGATAATACTTTTCGATATTAGTACTGTCTACCCGAATAGCGCATTCCTCCTTTCTGCGGTTTTCTGCCGGTGAATTGAAACGCGTTTCACCTATAATATAATCGAGGGGTGTGTTTTGTCACAGGAAATTTAAAAAAGCTTGTGGGAATCTAAAAAAGCTTGCGGGAAATTTAAAACGCAGGCGACCGGGATGGACGGCAGCCTGCGCTTTGAAAGGACTCTATTTATGTTTTGGCTTTAAGCAGTTTTGGTGATATGTAGGTGGTACGCTGCCGCTCTTACAGGGCTGCGTCCAGTATCGGCTTCAGTTCGTGCTTTGGCCTGAAGCCTACGAAGGTGTCTACGATTTTGCCGCCTTTGACCAGCATGAGGGTAGGTACACTCATAACCCTGTAAGCTCTGGCAAGCTCCATCTCTTCGTCGATGTTAACCTTGGCTATCTTCAATCTTCCTGCATATTCAGGCTCCAGCTCCTCGAGGACAGGGCCCAGCATTTTGCACGGGCCGCACCAGCTTGCCCAGAAATCTACCAGTACAGGAATATCGGAATTCATTACTTCAGCTTCAAAATTATTCTTATTAACGTTCATTTTATCCTCCTTCCCGGCCTTCGCCGGACTCATCATTTCCTTATTGTGACCTCATTATATCCCGTCCCGTGAAAGCTTTCCGTGACTAAGTCACATAAGCGGAATTTTTTTTAGAGATTTTTCAGCGCTGTGCAGTCTTTGACGATTACGGCGCCCCGTTTAAGCTCAATGAGGTCGTCTGCGGCAAAACGCTTCAGCATTCTCGTCATCACTTCACGGGCAGAGCTTATCTGAGCGGCGATTTCCTCCTGAGTCATCTTTATTTCAGGTTTTCCCGTGCGGGCGCACTCGTCTGCAAGGAACGTCCCCAGCCGCCTGTCCATCTTTTCGAACAAAATCTGCTGCATGGTCCACATGACGGTGGAAAACCGCTCCATGGCAAGCTCGTAAAGAAAGCAGCGTACGTTTATATTTTCTTTCATTATTCCGTCTACTGCGCCGGAATTTATCGCCAGAATTTCCGTATCCGACTCTGCAACGATTTCCGTCTCAAAGGTTATCTGGCTTATGACGCAGGACGCCGATAGAACGCACAGCTCTCCCTGCCTTATCCTGTACAGGGTAACCTCTCTTCCCTCTTCGGAGAGCATGTATACCCTGAGGCTTCCCTTAAGGACGAAGACCATTCCCAGGCAGGTTCTGCCGCCGCCGTGGACGATGTCCCCCTTATCATATTTTCTTATGGAAACGTTTTCCTGCGCGTGCTCCGCCTGACTTTCCGTCAGCATGGAATGAAACGGCAGAGCGCCGATTTTTTCTCTGATACTGTTTTCACTCATGTATAAAAATTACCCCGCTGTAAGGAATTTGAAACAGGCGGGGTATAGGTGTGAGGCCGGAGGCTATTGGGTAAGCAGCAGGGGCGGAATGCCGCAGGAGGCTCATTTCTTTTTAAACTTTTTCAGCCAGTATGACTTTCCGTAAACGATTGCCTCTACGAATATGCACATTATAATGGCCGCAAAGATGTCGACTACGGAGTGCTGTTTTATAAACGCTGTTGAAAGGCTGATTATTACAGCGCAGAACACGATGAAAACCTTAAACGGCAGCGATGCGGCCTTTTCCTTCAGCCACGCGGATGCAATGCCGATGGAATAAGCGACGTGAAGGGAAGGACATACGCCCGTATTGGTGTCTACGGAGTAAATAAGTCCGACGAGGGACGTCAGTACGTTGTCCCGGGGAAATTCCGCAGGCCTGAGATCCTGACGGCTGGGGAAGAGGATATAGATTGCCATGGCGATAAGCTGGGTTAAAATAATGAATTTTTGCAGGTTCCTGAAACCGTCGATATCGTACAGGAGAAAGTATCCCAGGGAGCATATAATCAGGAGATACCAGCCTACATAAGGAATGACAAAGACTTCGCAGAACGGGATAATGTCGTCAAGCATACAGTGCATCGGCGTGCAGTCCTCGGCAGGTATGAGATTTTCCGTCAGAACGAAGAGTATGAAATATACGACCCACCCGAGAAGCAGCTTCAGGTGGGAAAACTGTGGATCGTTTATCTTTGAAAGGCGAAATGCGCGATAGTCAACAACAGGTTTTTTCATAGCAAGCCTCGATTTATGAAATGCTGGTTTATAAAATATTGGTCGGGTAATCTTTCTTTGGCACATTGGAGTACGGAATTACGGTGTGCTTTGGCAGGCTGCGCGCAATATCCGTTATCGTATCCATAAGATACTCACATATTCTCGTATGCTCTTCAGCCCTGGGCGTATCGTGACTGTACTTTATGGGTTTTCCGAGCACCATTTTCTTTAGCTTTGGGGCGAGATACATGGGGGCAAACTGAATTTCCTTTCCGGTCTTTCTGTAGTAAAGACGGGCAACGTCCACGAAACCCTTCTGAAAGTCATTTAAGATGTTATTGTGTGGAACGTGGTGCTCCGGAAAGATGATAACGCTCATACCTTCTGTCAGTGCACGCACCGTTTCCCTGAGGGTGGAAACGATTCGCCTGTCCCTGTAGACGGCAATGGTATCGGCGTGGTTGAATATGAAGGAAGCTATGGGCGCGATAATGTAAGAAAGGATTTTGTAAAACCAGCGAACGGATTTTGGCTTATTCGACCAGAAATCCCGGTAAGCATAGGCGGGGACTTCCTTTGTGTGCATCATTTCTTCCGCGCACCAGATTTTTCTCTGTCCCGGAAAATACAGCTCGCATGCAATAGGCCCGTTCATCTGGGCGTGGTTGCACACGATAACAGAAGGTTCATCGGGAAGGAATTCCTCCCCGACGACCCTGATTTCCGGATAAACCAGACGAACGGATTCTTTGATAAATCTGTAAAGAAGTGATGATTTCTTACGTTTCATATAATCTAATCTCCAACTTATTCCGGATGTACACATAGTTACAGCCGGAATTGCATTACCCTTTATGTTATCAGGCTTTGCCGGAAGCTATTCTTTCCAGTTCCTCCTCTTCCAGCTTCCGGTATGCCACTTTGCCGACTAGAGTCTTCGGCATATCTTCCCTGAATTCAATGTCGTACGGCATGGCGTACTTTGCAATATTCATGCGGCAGTGATCCATAAGAATCTGTTTGGTGTGATCATCTGCCGGTGCGCCGGGAACGAGTTTGACGAAAGCTTTAACCTTCTGCATCTTGTAGTCGTCGGGAATACCGATTACGCAGCTCATCTGAACCAGCTCGTGGGCGTCGAGGACGTTTTCGATCTGTGCCGGATAGATGTTGTACCCGGAGGAGACGATCATGCGCTTTGCACGGCCTTTGAAATAGACAAAACCCTGATCATCCATGGTGCCCAAATCTCCCGTATAGACCCAGACCAGCCCGTCGCCGTGCCTTCTCAAGGTTTCTGCTGTCTCCTTAGGATTATGCATATACTCCTTCATGACCGTCGGGCCGGCGAGAAGTATTTCACCTTCTTCCCCGTAAGGAAGTTCTTCATCGGTTCCCGGTTTTACGATTTTAATATACGTATCGGGGAATGGCAGACCGATGCTGCCCTCTTTGTGCATGTGTGAAGGAGTCAGACAGCAAGCCGTGACGGTCTCCGTCGTGCCGTAACCTTCGCGAACCTGAACCGTAGCCCTGTGTTCAGCAAGGAACCTGTCCACTTTCTTCTTAAGCTCGATGGAAAGGGAATCACCGCCGGAGAAAACTCCCTTAAGGCAGCTGAGGTCCTTACCGTCCATTACCGAAATCCGCAGCAACGCTTCGTACAGGGTAGGCACTCCTGCGATAAAGTTGCACTTATATCTTACGATCTGCTTTGCGTAGCTTTCCGGCGTGAAGCGTGGTATGAGAATGCAGCGCCCGCCCTGAGACAGCATAGTATGGATGCATACGCCCAGACCGAAGCCGTGAAACAGGGGCATGGCCGCCAGCATCTTATCTCCGGGGCTGAACATTGGGTTTGCTGCTATTACCTGCTGTCCCAGAGCGTTGAAATTCTTATTCGTGAGGAGGATGCCCTTCGTCGTTCCGGTGGTGCCTCCTGAGTACAGGATGACAGCCGGGTCGTCTGCCTTGTGCTTCACCTTGTACTTATAGAAGCAGTGTTTGCTCAGCTTCATGAAATCAGCCCAGCGTATAACCGGGGCGTCAGCCGGAATCTTTTCGATTTTCCTTCCCTCGGAGAGCATGTAGCCCGCTTTGATAGGGTGGGACAGGGCGTCCTTGATGCTGGCAATTATCAGGTTTACCACCTTAGTGTTCTGCCTGATGTGCTCGAACTTATGATAGAACTGGTCCAGTGTTACGGCTGTCACGCTTTCCGATTCGTTGAGATAGAACTCGATCTCCTTTTCAGCGGACAAAGGGTGTATCATATTGGCTATGCCGCCTACCAGGTTTACAGCGTAGAACATGTAGATGGCCTGGGGACAGTTAGGCATGGCTATGGTAACCTTATCTCTTTCCCGTATACCGATGGTCTTAAGGGCTTTGGCGCATGTTTCGATTTCCTGCACCAGCTTGCGGTACGTAGTGGATTTTCCCATGAAGTCAAAGGCTACCTGATTAGGGTATTTGTCTGCGATGCGTTCCACCGCTTCGAACATGGATCCTTCAAAATATTCAAGATGCATGGGAAGGTCGCCCATGTAATCCTTCCATGGAGTTTTTGCAGTTATTTCAGTCATATCAGTAATTCACCTTTTCAGTCAGCGGCTGTTCCAGAAGCTCGGGATTTTCCAGAAGGTGCTTCAGCAGCCTTACAGTCTTTGAATAGTAATAGCCGTCGGCAAGACGCTCGTCGATGGTAAGCCCCAGATCGACGCTTTCCCGCATTTCCATATGCCCGTCGTCATCGTAAAAAGGTCTCTTCTTAATTTCACCTATGACGCAGAACACGGAGCAGGTGCCCCAGTTGGTAAGATGGTGATATCCGGCGTGAAGCCCGATGGAACCCAGGTTTGCAAGGACTGCGGAAGAATAGAAAGGGTCGGTGGCTATGACGCCAGCCGGCATCCTGCCGTGGCGATCCAGAAATCTTGCTCCGGCGCCTATTATCTTCAGCATGAACTTGGGTAATTTCTGAATTATGTCCATGCTGGCAGTGGAAGGATCCTTTTCTTCGCTTCGGCAAAATGACACCTGCTCATAAATTGCATCGTGAACGGTGTCGATGGTCTCGCTGCCGTCGGTTACGATCTTTGCAAGAGCTTCTCCGCCATCGTCGGAAAACAGCTTCTTGACAGTGAATGAGGCGGTGACCTCATTTCGCTGATACATGCTCTTATTGGCGATAAAGCGGTTCATCTTCGGCCTCAGCGTAATGGTCTTAAGCACCGCCGTCACCATAATCTGAAACAGGTTGTACGGGTAATCGGGATTATCTGCATTTTTCCTTTCCAGATATCTGTTGATGTTCGTCAAATCGATACGCTCGCTGATGTATGCCTCGTTATCGCACCGATTAGGGTACATAAGCGGCATAATCGCGTGCATGGAACTGATATTTTTTAAGTAAGTTCCGTCCTTTCGGTCTCCTATTTTTCTGCTCATTTAAATCTCCATTCCTCTACCTTATAAAAGCAATTTAATATCGTCGTAAAATGGTCCTGAAAAGTCTGATGCCGCAGACTGAAGGCCTGCGGCACCAAATGATGTGATAAACTGGTCGGAGTGGCGAGACTCGAACTCGCGGCTTCTGCGTCCCGAACGCAGCGCGCTACCAACTGCGCTACACCCCGAAGCACCAGTACATTATAACATATTCGCAGCTAAATGCAAGTGTTCCTTGCACTAACCCGCCGCTAACTTACCGCTAACCTACTCTGCTATCCAGAAATATCCGAGGACTGCAATTCCAAGGACGATGCGGTACCAGCCGAACACTTTGAAGTCGTGCTTCTTTATGTAGCCCATGAGGAAGCGTATGACTATGAGGGAAACGACGAAGGAAACGACGGTTCCCACCAGAAGAATTACAGCTTCCGCAGTGGTAAAGGAAAGCCCGAACTTTACCAGCTTCAAAAGACTCGCGCCGAACATGACCGGAATGGCCAGGAAAAACGTGAATTCGGCGGCGACGGTCCGGTTAACGCCTATGAGAAGGCCTCCGATGATGGTGGCGCCTGACCTGGACGTTCCGGGAAACACCGCTGCGATGAGCTGAAAGAACCCGATGATAAGGGCATCCCTGTAGGAAATTTCCTTCAGGGAATTTATGTGGGGCTGACGGTGCTTGTTGGTGTTTTCGATGATGATGAAAGCGATTCCGACTATGATGAGCATGGCCGCAACTACCGACGGCTTATAGAGGTACTTCTCAAAGAAGTCGTCGAAAAAGATACCCACTATGGCTGCCGGAAGACAGGCGACAATTATCTTGACCCACATGTTCATGACGTCGTAGCGGATAAAAGGCTTATTCTTCACCTTCGTGTTAAAAGGCCAGATTTTGACCCAGAAGTTCACCACCACGGCCAGGATGGCGCCCAGCTGAATGACCACCAGGAACATATTCCAGAAATCTTCGCTGACCTTCATTGGCATGAACTCATTGAAGAGAATCAGGTGGCCGGTGCTGCTTATAGGAAGCCACTCGGTTATGCCCTCTACCACTCCGTATACGGCCGATTTAAGTATTTCAATAAAATCCAATAGTTCTACCTCCCAGTGGCACTATCTTATCATACTTATATCTGAAAGTCCATGAAAGGTGTCGGTTCGGTGGTCACATCGTAGAAATGCCACCATTCGTTTTTATATGCCTGAAATCCCACGCTCTCCATGACGTCTTTGAGGTATGTGGCGTTCTTCTCCGCCTCGCTTCCCGGCTCGGCGTTTCTAAGAGCTGCTTTTTCGGAAAAGTCGTCAAAGGCAGAAGGCATTTCGATTTCCTTTCCGTTCATATCCGTAAGGGTCACGTCTACGGCTAGTCCGTTTAAGTGGCCTGGTCTGAAAGTGCGCGGTTTGCTCATGTCAGGGGGACGTGCGACAAAATCGTCATTTGGCATGATTTCCCAGAACTTTTTCTGTGCGCTTATAGGCCTGTAGGCGTCCATTACCTTGAGCCTGTAGCCGTCTTTTTTGAAAATGTCCCTGGCTTTGATGAGAATTTCAGCCGTGTGCCTGTCCATCCAGCATTCCCCGGAGGAATACACCTTTTGTCCGGTGAAATTGTCCGCTCCTGCGTATTTTAAATCGATTATGAAGTCTTTGTCGATGTCGAGAAGTCTTACGAGATTTCCCTTGCTGTTAAGATCGTATGTCATGATTTTTACCTCCGGTAATTATTCTACAACGACGGACCAAAACCTTCAATCATTTTCTTGACAATGGGCGTTTTACATGGCAAGATATAAGCAAAAGATTATTTACATTAACTTTAGTTTATGAAAGGGAGAAACGATGACGGACAGAGAGGCGCAGCTTCTTAGATGGATAAAGCAGAATCCCATGATATCCCAGCAGGAACTGGCAGATAAGGCCGGAATAACCAGGTCGTCTGCGGCGGTTCACATTTCAAACCTTATGAAGAAGGGATACATAGCTGGAAGAGGTTATGTTCTCAGCGAGCCCAGCTACACCGCAGTAGTTGGAGGACTGAACAGGGACATCGGCGGAATACCTTACAGGCCCCTCATAGCCAGGGATTCCAATCCGGGCAAAGTGAGCATATCCATAGGAGGAGTGGGAAGAAACATAGCCCATAACATGTCTCTTCTGGACTTAAAGGTAAGCTTTCTGACGGCCCTGGGAGACGACGAGTTTACCGACGTCGTTACGGCGTCCTGCCTCGACCTTGGAATAGACATAAACAAAGCCTTGAGAGTCCGTGGTGAGACCAGTGCCACATATCTTTTCATAGCCGACGAGCACGGCGACATGGAAATAGCCCTTTCGGACATGGATATATTCCGCCACGTGACCCCCGAGTACCTGAAGAAGCATAAGAAGTTTCTCGACGGAGCGGAGGCCGTGGTGGCAGATACCAATATACCGGAGGAATCCCTTGCATGGCTTTCCGAAAACTGCAAGGCGCCCCTCTTCGTAGATCCGGTGTCCACCATAAAGGCTGAGAAGATAAAGCCAATACTTGGGAAGATACACACTTTGAAGCCTAATAAGCTGGAGGCGGAATACCTGTCGGGAATCGAGATAACCGATGACGAAAGCCTTGAGAAGGCGGCAGACGCTCTTCTTGCCACGGGGCTTAATAGGGTATTCATAAGCCTTGGAAGCGGCGGGGCATACTGCGCAGCAGGAGACGAAAGGGTGAAGTTGCCGTGCCCGAAAGCGGAACTGGTGAACACTACAGGCGGCGGGGATGCGTTTATGGCAGGCCTGGTGTGGGCGTGGCTTGACGGCAGAAGCCTTAAGGAATCCGGTCAGATAGGTCTCGGCGCAGGGGCCGTGGCCGTGGAAGCGGAAACGACCATAAATCCTGAAATGTGTATAGAAAAGGCTCTCGCAAAGGGCGGCCTTAAGAAATAGAGATTTTCAGCAGAAACGGAGGAATAGAACAATGAACAAGTTTTTAGAAGTATCAAAGGAAGTGCAGGAGGCTCTCGATGCGGGAAAACCGGTGGTAGCTCTGGAATCCACCATAATCTCCCACGGAATGCCTTATCCTCAGAACGTTGAGACTGCTCTGGCAGTGGAGAAGATAATCCGCGACAACGGCGCAGTGCCTGCCACCATTGCAATCCTCGGCGGCAAGCTGAAGTGCGGCCTTTCCGAAGATGAAATCGAATACCTGGGCAAGAAGGGCAAGGAAATCGTAAAGTGCTCCAGACGCGACCTGCCTGTAGTAATCTCCAAGAAGATAGACGGCGCCACCACCGTTGCCACTACCATGATAATCGCTTCCATGGCCGGAGTTCAGATATTTGCCACCGGCGGAATCGGCGGCGTGCACAGAGGCGCAGAGACCACCATGGATATCTCCGCTGACCTTGAGGAGCTGGCTCAGACCCCTGTAATGGTAGTATGCGCAGGAGCAAAGGCTATCCTGGACCTCGGTCTTACCCTCGAGTACCTTGAGACAAAGGGCGTACCTGTAATCGGCTACGGCACTGACGAACTTCCTGCATTCTACACCAGAAAGAGCGGATTTGGCGTTGACTACAGACTGGATACTCCAGAAGAGGTTGCGGAGGCATTTGCAGCACAGAGAGGCGCAGGACTTAAAGGAGGCATGCTGGTAACAAACCCGATTCCTGAAGAATACTCCATGGATGCCGATGTGATTAACGCAGCCATCGACCAGGCCGTGGCAGAATCCATAGAGAAGGGAATTCACGGCAAAGAGTCCACTCCGTTCCTCCTCGCAAGGGTTAAGGAACTTACCGGAGGCGACAGCCTTGAGGCTAACATTCAGCTGGTATTCAATAACGCAAAGGTAGCTGCTCAGACGGCGGTAAAGCTTGCAGAGATGAAATAAATTTTATGTAAAGGCGGCGTTCTTTTGCCGCCTTTTATGCTAAGGAGAAACTGATGAAACTGATTTCGTGGAACGTAAACGGGCTTAGAGCCTGCCTGGGAAAAGGTTTTGTGGAATCCATGCAGAGCCTTGATCCCGACATAATAGCAATTCAGGAAACGAAGATGCAGGAAGGCCAGGCGGAGGTGGATCTTCCGGGCTACTTACAGTATTTTTGCAGCGCCGAGAAAAAAGGCTACTCAGGCACGGCGGTATTCACAAAAGCCGAGCCTCTTTCGGTTACGAAGAACTTCGGAGATCACACCGACGAGGGCCGGGCGCTGATTCTGGATTACGGAAATTTCTATTTTGTAAATGTATATGTGCCAAACGCCAAGGACGGGCTTAAGCGGATAGACTACCGCATGAAGTGGGAGGACGACCTGAGAGGCCTCCTCTGCCAGCTGGACAGGGAAAAGCCGGTAATACTCTGCGGGGATATGAACGTGGCCCACGAAGAGATAGATCTTAAAAATCCTAAGACAAACCGGGGCAATGCAGGCTTTTCGGACGAAGAGCGGGGCAAGATGACCGAGCTTCTGGCAGCGGGCTTTATCGACACATTCAGGTATTTATATCCCGACGCGGAAGGCATATACAGCTGGTGGTCGTACCGGTTTAACGCCCGCAAGAACAACGCAGGATGGCGTATCGACTACTTCATCGTCAGCAACCGCATCGCAGGTAAGATTAAAGACGCCAAAATCCACACCGACATATTCGGCAGCGACCACTGCCCGGTTGAGCTGGATATAGACATGTAGGCGTGCGTTGCCTTGCCTCGTCTCGTCTCGCTCTCTTGTTACCGCACCCGGCACCCTATCGTTCTTCGCGTTTTGGGTTTTGCCCGATATAAGCGTTTTTACAATAACCGGTTATTGGCTTTGACCAAAAAAGCAAGGTTTCCCAATAACCACCCCATAAAGCCATAATAAAGAAAACGATGTGATACCCTTCTCGTTATTGGGAATCCCATCGTTTTTAAATTTTCCCAATAACTTGCGGAACACCTTCACGCAAACGGGCGCATATTTCAGCCAGACGGTTATTGGGAAAAAGCGGATATTAGAAGAAACCCAAAACCCGGTTTTGGGAAATTGAAGATTTTGTCGAAAAACCAAAAACCCGGCCATAGACGAGGCGGGCCTTTCGCCTGCGTATACCCTACCTTATATACACTCCGTCGATCTTGTTTTCTTCGTTAAAGAGCACCGTAAAGACTGCGCTGCCTTTGTCGTAGGAGCACCTGAGCGTGCAGAGGGTGTAGAGGCTGCCATCGTAATTTTTTCTGGTGACGGAGGCGCTGCGAAAGCACAGGAAATCCCCCAGAGAATCAACGATGGGGCCGAAAGCCTCGCGAAGCTTTTCCACCGGATTTGATTCGGCCATGGACTCGCCGAACATCTCATGGCAGTTCTCGTACTCCTGGCGGTTCAGCCTGCGCACAAAATTCTTCGCTCTCATGACCAGCTCTATCTTCTCGTCTGCCGGAACTTGCTTCTCTTTTCCACTGAGCGCGCATATGCCGATGAGGATGGAAAGAGCTGCCGGTATCATGACGTATCTTTTTTTCATTTTAATCACCTCGCGGTATGGATAGAATTGTCTGACTTTGATATAATTATAGCTGTAAAAACGGACGATTACAAGAAGAAAGGGAAATGGCCAATGAATAAAACGATTAAGAAAGCCGGACTTGCGGCAGGACTGGCGTGGCTTGCCGCCGGATTTCTGGCATTTGAAAATAACGCTCTTACGGTAAGCCGGGTAAAACTGACGTCGCCGAAAATTCCAGAAGGTGAGCGCCTGAAGATGGTTCTCGTATCGGACCTTCAGAGCAAAACATTCGGAAAGGCTCAGCACCGTCTGGTGAAGAAAATCGCCTCTTGCCGCCCGGACGTGATACTCTTTGCAGGGGATATCGTGGACAGGAATCATACGGATTTTGAGGCGTGCTGCGAGCTTGCAAGAGGGCTTGGAACCGTCGCTCCGGTGTATTACATCAACGGAAATCACGAATCGTCATTGGGCGATGAACAGGTGAACGCAATGTATGAGCGCATGGAAAAGTGCGGCTGGAATCTGCTCCTGGACAAAGGCTGCACCGCCCACGTAATGTCCCGCGTCAAAGACGGCACATCGTACAAAATTTGCATAGCCGGAATTTCGGAGGAAACCCTTAACGAAAGCAGGGGAGGCAACAGATTCAGTGCAGTTCACGATGGAGAGATGATAGTCAAAGCTGGAAGTGAAGCAGTTAAGGGGGCGAAGTCGGCGGCTGGCACAGACGATGCGTTTACCGTGCTGCTGGCGCATGAGCCCCAGTTCATCTCCGATTACGCAAAGTGCGTCGCCGACCTCATAGCCTGCGGTCACGCCCACGGCGGCCAGATAAGAATCCCGGGAACGGATATGGGACTTTTTGCGCCTGAGCAGGGCGTTCTGCCAAAATACACTTCGGGAATCTACGATTGCGGGAAAGCAAAGATGGCGGTGAGCCGGGGCCTTGGAAACAGTACATTTCCGTTCCGCATATTCAACAGGCCGGAAATCGTCGTCATAGATGTGGAAAGTGAATGCGCGGACGGTGCGGATGCGGGCAGGGTTAAGTCTTAAGTCTGCCGGTTATTTATATGGGAGGTGAGCTGTATGTACCTGAGCGGCGAGGCGAGAGCGACGTTTGACGCCATGAGTGAAGGCATAAACATAATCGATACCCACGGACGTATCGTATTCGCAAACAAAGCCTATCTCGGGTTTTTGAGAAAAGAAAATAAAAGCCTAAAGGAGCCGGTAGAGGGACAGTTCCTTACAGATATAAGGCCGGGGGCAAGGCTGCCGGAAGTTGTGAAAACCGGAGAACCCGTGCTTCACGTGCCGCGAATGGAGAAGGAGAACGAGGTATACTTTGTGAATATGTATCCGATTCTTCGTGAAGGCCAGGTGATTGGAGGCATATCGGTCGTAACATTTCTGAAGGACGCCTATGATTTTCAGGGCGAGCTTGAAAGATACGAAAAGCGGAACAGGCAGGTGCTTCATCGGGTTAATAAAGCAAATTCCGCAAGATACACCTTCGATTCTATCGTAGCGGTGTCGGAAAATGTAAAAGCTGTCAAGGAAATGGCGCAGAAAGCCGCGAAAACCGATGCCGCCGTGCTGCTGTCATCCGAAAGCGGTACGGGAAAAGAACTTTATGCCCAGGCCATACATAACGCCAGCTCTCGTGGAGATGCAGTGTTCGTAACTATAAACTGCGCCAATTTCAACACCAACACCCTGGAATCGGAGCTGTTCGGATATGTGGAGGGCGCATTTACCGGCGCTAAGAAAGGCGGCAAAATCGGCCTGTTTGAAGCTGCAAACGGAGGCACGCTTTTTCTCGATGAAATATCGGAGATGGATTATTCCCTTCAGGCAAAGCTGCTTAGAGCCATACAGGAGGGAAAAATAAGACCTTTAGGCGGGATTCAGGAAATAGATGTGGACGTTCGCATTATCACGGCTTCCAACGCCGACCTGCAAGCCTACATAGAAAAAGGAAAGTTCCGTCAGGATCTCTACTACAGGCTATCAACATTCACCATAACTATTCCGCCCCTCAGGAAGCGAAGGGAGGACATTCCTGCTCTCACCGATATTATTCTCTCAGAGCTGTCCCGGAAGCTTAAGCGATCTATCACCATCGACGACGGCGCTCGTCAGTGTCTGGCGTCCTACGGCTGGCCGGGAAACGTCAGGGAACTGCGCAACGTGCTCGAGTTTTCGGCGTACATGTCGGAAAACGGAATTATCGTTACGGATTCCCTTCCGGACGGTATCCTGCGTCAGACCGGCATGGGCACGGAAGCCAGTCTCGCTCAGCGGGTAAAAATCTTCGAGCGGGAGGAAATCCGCAAGCTTCTGAAGGAGAATGGCGACGATCTGGCAGGCAAGAAGCTTACCGCCAGACAGCTTGGAATCTCCCTTGCCACTTTGTATAATAAGCTGAAAGATATTTAATTCTAAAATATTAAAAACTGGTTCTAATTTTTTAGAACCGGTTTTTGTGCTACGACAAAAGGTGCAGTTTTGACATTTTATTAACAATATCATTGATATCTATTTAACAATCTTCCAACCTGATTCTAAAGTTTTAGAATCAGACTTTGTCCGTTCATATTCCCGAAAAATCGGCAAACCCTTTGAAAAATCCCGAAATCAGGAAGCATCATACTCAGAATTACCGTTTGGCACGCCCCTTGCGGTTATCTTACGCGAAATTATAAAACGCGGCTGTACGCGCGTAAAAATCAATTTATCAAGTAAGGAGGTCTTGTTATGACATCATTACCACTTGCGGTGCTTGGATTTCTGACTGTTATAATCATGCTGGTGCTGATTATGACGAAGAAGGCTTCACCGCTGGTCGCTCTTATTGCTGTTCCTGTAGTAACAGGTATCATCGCATGCTTCTTTATGACTGGTGAAGATACTGCCGGAATGGGTACTATGGAGCGCTTCACTACTAACTTTAAAGGACTTGGAGAAATGATAACGGGAAGTTCCGGTATCGGTTCCGTAGCCGCAACAGGCGTTATGTTCATCTTTTCAATCCTGTTTTTCGGTATACTTACAGATGCCGGTACATTCAGACCTATCATCAGAAAGGTTCTGCACCTGGTAGGCACCGATCCTGTAAAAATCTGTATAGGATCCGCCATTCTTGCAATGATCGTTCACCTGGACGGTTCCGGTGCGGTAACATTCCTGATCTGCGTTCCTGCGCTGGTGCCTCTCTATGATGCGCTGGGAATGAGACGGACAACTCTGGCTACGGTAGTTGCTCTGGCAGCAGGTACTATGAACATCCTGCCTTGGGGCGGCCCTACCATCAGAGCTCATACAGCTCTGGCAAACATGGAAGGTACCGAAGACACCGTTACATCGTTTTTCATGCCGGTGCTCCCTGCCGTTATCGTAGGTTTAATATGCGTTCTTATCATGGCTGCTTTCCTCGGTAAAGCCGAGAAAAAACGTCTCGGAACCATAGCTCTCAATAACGTTGAATACAACGCGCCTGAGCTTACGGAAGAAGAGAAGGCCCTGGAGAGACCTAAGCTGTTCTGGGTCAACATCATCCTCATCGTAGCTGCCATCGTATCCCTGCTGTTCTCGGGATTTGCCCCGGCAGTAGTATTCATGGTATTCTACGTGCTGGCTACCGTAATCAACTATCCGAGAGTTTCCGATTCCAAGGCAAGAGTAGACGCTCACGCAAAGAGCTGCCTCATGATGTGCTCGGTACTGTTTGCAGCAGGATGCTTCACAGGAATTATGTCCGGCACAGGAATGATTACCGAAATGGCAGGCGCGCTGATTGCTATAATACCTGATGCATTAGGCAACTTCTTCCCGCTCATCGTCGGCGTTATCGCGATGCCTGCATCACTGCTCTTCGACCCGGATTCATTCTATTACGGGGTGCTGCCGGTTCTGGCTCAGACTGCGGAAGGCTTCGGTATTCTGGGTGCAGACGTAGGACGTGCAGCTATCCTCGGCCAGATGACTGTAGGATTCCCTATTTCGCCGCTGACAGCATCTACATTCCTACTGGTAGGACTCGCAGGCGTAGACCTTGGCGAACATCAGAAGAAGACTATTCCTCTGGCATGGCTCCTCAGCATTATCATGGTAGTAGTTGCATTTATCACAGGCGCCATTGCATTGTAATAGCTAATCTAATCAAGCATAGCTAATATCAGAAAGGAAGTTTTAAAATGAAAACTATTCGTATCGGCAGCGGCGCCGGCTATGCCGGTGACCGTCTGGAACCTTCCCTCGAATTGATCGAAAAGGGAAATCTTGACTACATCAGCTACGAATGCCTCGCGGAGCGTACTATCGCCATAGGCCAGCAGGCAAAGCTGAAGGATCCCGACAAAGGCTATAACGGACTGCTGGAACACCGTATGGAAAAAGCTCTTCCGCTCTGCTGGGAAAAGAAGGTAAAGCTTATAACCAACATGGGCTCGGCCAATCCGCAGGCCGCTGCCAAAAAGTGCGTGGAGATTGCCCGCAAACACGGCCTTACGGGTATGAAAATCGCATGCGTTACAGGCGACGATATGCTCCCGGTGATAGATAAATACATGGATACTCAGGTATGGGAAACCAAAGAACCTCTGTCAAAGCTCCCGGGAGAAATCGTATCGGCTAATGCCTATATGGGAGTAGAGGGTATTCTGAAAGCTCTCGATGCAGGCGCTGACGTCGTAATCACGGGACGTGTGGCGGATCCTGCAATCTTCATGGCACCTGTAATCCACGAATTCGGATGGGCTCTCGACGACTGGGACAAGCTTGGCAAAGGCACTATGATGGGCCATCTGCTCGAGTGCGGCGGCCAGGTTACCGGCGGATATTTTGCAGAGCCTGGCAAGAAGGACGTACCCGGCCTCGGTCACCTGGGATTCCCTATCGTAGAGATTTCCGAAGACGGTTCATTCTTTGTGACAAAAGTTCCTGAAGCAGGCGGAATGGTTACAAAGGAAACCTGTTCAGAACAGATAGTATACGAAATCCATGACCCTGAAAACTACCTGACTCCTGATGTTACCGCCGACTTCAAAAACGTAAAGTTCACTGAAATCGAAAAGGACAAGGTAAAGGTGGAAGGCGCTACAGGAAAACCTAATACCGACACGCTTAAGTGTTCCATCGGATATAAAGACTGCTACATCGGAGACGGCGAAATCAGCTACGGCGGTCCGGGATGCCTGGAACGTGCAAAGCTGGCTCTGGAGGTTCTGAAGGAAAGACTGGAACTGGTAGCTGCCGGACAGTTCGACGAGATGAAGTACGACCTCATCGGATGCAACAGCCTTTACTGGAATCCTGACTACAGGTACAATGAGCCGAGCGAGGTTCGCGTCCGTGTTGCAGGCCGCGCAAAGACTAAAGCTGTAGCCGACCTGATACCTAACGAAGTAGAAGCGTTATATACCAACGGTCCTGCCGGCGGATGCGGAGCCGTAAAACGCACCCGTGAAATAGTATCTGTAGCTTCCATCCTTGTGGATCGCAACGACGTGAAGCCGGAAGTTGAAGTATTTGAAGTTTAAGAAGGAGGCTGGAAAGCTATGAAACTCTGGGAAATCGCGCACTCCCGTACAGGAGACAAGGGCAACATCTCCAATATTTCTCTGATTGCTTATAAACCTGAAGATTACGAAATGCTCAAGGAGAAGGTGACCGCAGAAAAGGTTAAAGAGCATTTTGCCGGAATGGTCAAGGGCGACGTGGTACGCTACGAGCTGCCCAACATTCAGGCTCTCAATTTCGTAATGTACGATGCGCTGGGCGGCGGGGTAACACGTTCCCTGTCCGTCGATATGCACGGCAAAGGCTTAAGCTCCTATCTGCTCGATATGGAAATTTAAATTTCCTGAGTTAAAACAGTTAAATAAATCCTCACAAAAAAGCAGAGTCTGTGCCGTTAGCGAAGAGACAGTCGTAAACGGCCGGCTCTCTTTTTTCTTTTTCCTCTATTTCTCTACAACCATTTTACGTTGGGAGGGAAACGTGGAAATAGCAGGGAATAATTTACAGATTTTGCCTTGACAAAATTTTACAGTCGTGTTATCCTTTAGCCATGACGAGGTGAGGAGGGATACATGACGGAGAAATCGGAAAGAACTATAAGTTTTGAAGTTAAGGAGCACATAGGAATAGTTGCAACCTACAGCTCAGGATGGAGCAAAGAGCTGAACTTGATTGCCTGGAACGGCGCTGCGCCGAAATACGACATCAGGGACTGGGATGAGACACACACCCATATGAGCAAGGGAGTTACCCTCTTTGAGGGAGAAATGCAGACTCTGATGGATATATACGTTCAGGCGAAGAATCGCAGAATCTTCGAGGAGGCGAAAAAGCAGCGGGAGGCCAGAGCCAGAGAGATTGAAGAGGGAAGGAAAGCCTACGCTCAGCGAAAGGCAGCTCTGGACAGGGCCATTGCGGCAAGGGACGAATCCTTAAACGCAGGTGAAAGCTTAAACAAAAGCGTAACTGAAGGCGGACTAGAAGGTGCAAACGAAAGCGCCCCTGAAGGAGCAGACGAATGCGTTTCTGAGGGCGCAGGCGAAGTCGCAGAGGAGCCGGATAACGCAGCATGGGTGGCAGACGCTGAGGATTGCCCGGAAGGCAGTGCGACCTGCTCCGGTAGCGACCCAGCCTGCCAGGACGGCGATGAGTTTTAACGGAAATGACGGAAAGCCTTATATAATTTCATATTCGAAAAGCAGAGCCGGCGGCACGGAAAATATGCCGCCGGTTTTGCCGTTAAAACGGGCATTTCAGAGAACGATTAAACAGCGCAAAATCCCGCAAATTTCAGGCTCAGCTATTGCAGCGGAAGGCATGCGGTGATATAATCGGAATTAAACAAAAACTCTGACTGTGGCGACTGCGTCCAGGGGCCGATTAGAGGGGAGGGACTGAACCATGAAAAAATTTAGTGCAGGGACAAGAGCCATCATCGCATGGTCTGCCATATACACGGCCGTTGCAATAGCAGCGGGAATTTATTACAGGGGCATAGAGACAGATGGATACGGCGGCATAATTCCTAATATGGATACAGGGCTCTCAACTGCCGAGACGGTAATATTCTATGTCATTGTCTACGGAGGATTCGTAGTAAGCTGGCTTATAGGCTGCAGAATAAACGTTAATATCGACGAAGTAACGGAAAATCTCAAATGGCGAAAACTGGTGAGAGTTTCGTGGTTTGACCTGCCGCTGATTATTGTTGAGATTGTAATACTAGTCGCATGCTGGAACATGATGGCAGGTGCGATAGCCCTGGTCTGGGTTTACGCGGCAAGAAATCTGGTGTGGCTGTGGAAATTCCGCAAAGAGCTGGGACTGGCGACGTGATTACGAATTGAGATGATGAGAGAGGTGAGAGATATGGGAGAAGAGAAGACAAAAGGGATTCCGGCAGGAATAAAGGCTATTATAGCCTGGTCGTTAGCGTACACCGTTATAGTCGTAGCAGCCTGCATATACTTCTGGGATGTCAGAGCGAGAGGTTACGGAGGCATCGTACCTGATTCGCTGATTGGCGTAACTTACGGTGAAAGGGCAGTGTTTTACGCAATATGCTTTGGCGGATGGGTTGTGAATGTTCCGATTGTCGTAAAAATTCGCGGTCTCATTGAAAAAACCGACGGGTACAGATGGAAAGAAAAGCAGAAGAGGCAGTGTGTATTCGACATACCTTTTCTGATTGTAGCAGTAATCCTGCTGGTTGTATGCTGGCAGAGAGCAATAAGCTTTCTGGTAATAAGCGGGCTTTATATGCTTGGAAATGTTGAGAGATTATGGATTTACCGCAAAGAATTGGGGCTGGCGGAGTAACCAGGGCACCATCAGAGGGGAGATGTATCGTGATGATGGAAAAAATCAGAGCGCTTCCGGCAGGAACAAAGGCCATTCTCGTATGGTCGGCGGTGTATACAGCGATAGTCATAGTGACGTGCATCTATTTCCGTAATGTTATAGCGCTATTTGCTGTAGATATCCTCTTTCCGTGGGAAGACATCGGACTTACCCATCCGGAGGCAATAGCGTTTTACTCAGTAACGTACGGCGGGTTCATCGTTAACGGCCTTATCTGTTGCAGAATCTGGGCGAATGTGGAAGAGAAAGACGAGGACGCACTTTACAAAGGATGGAGACTCTACGTTAACTACGAAATCATAGCGGTCATGGCATTGCTTGCGATGATAGTTATCGGGTGGAACCGTATAGTCGGGCTGACCATCGCCCTGTGGTTCTTCGTGCCAGGAAATCTGACGAGTCTCTGGAGATTTCGCAAATTGCTGAACCTGGTTCGGGAAGAGTAGGAAAGGGCGGTCAAAGAGCGGTTATAGTAAAATAAAATTTCAGCGCGATGTTACGATAAAATCGTTATCGCAAAAAGAAATAAACAGGCTATGATGCGATGACGCAGCTTTTAAGGCGAAATTTTTAAGGCGAAATAAGTATGGTGGGGCAGCGCAAGTTGCCTCCTTTTTATTTGCTAAACGGCCGCCTTTGGAGTAGAATATGAGATACAGCGCGAAACAGGCGAAGAATTCGAGGCGTGCACACAGTATACACACAAAATAGGCGCGCAAAAGTAGGCGAACGCGCAAATTAGCCGCGCATCGCGCACATCGACTATCAAAACACAAGGAAACGAGGAAAAGCATGAGGATTAGACTGAGAACGGAGCCCAGAGGGGATTACAGGAATATAGACGTCATGACGGGGACTTCCGTCAAGGAAATCGCGGACGATTTGGCGGACGAACTGCCATACACGGTGCTGGCGGCCAAAGTCGATAACCACATAGAGGACTTGAATTTTGTGCTGGAGGAGCCGTGCAAGGTGGAGCTTCTCGATATGAGAACCCAGGCGGCGAACCTCATTTACCAGTACAGTTTGTCCCTTATGTACCTTAAGGCAGTCAAGGATGTTTTGGGCGACGACGTCAGGGTTGAGATTCAGAACTCCCTGAACAAGGGCCTTTACACGGAGATTAAGACGAAAGAGCCGGTTACTGAGGAGCAGGTGCAGGCTGTTGAAAACCGCATGAGGGAGATGGTCGACGCGGACCTGCCGTTTATAAAGACCGTTGTGGACAGGGAAGAAGCCATAAGAATTATAAAAGAAGACGGCAGAGAGGAAAAGCTAAGGCTGCTTTCGGAGAACCTGGGAATAGAAAAGGTGAAGTTTTACACCTTGGACGGTTACAGGAATTTCTTCTACGGGTTCATGACGCCGTCTACCGGATATATAAAGTACTTTCAGCTTATGAAGTACCGCCGGGGCGTGCTGCTGAGATTTCCTCATCCGTCGGCGCCGGACAGAATCCCGGATTACGTGGACGAAGTGAAGCTTTATCAGGCATTTGGAGAGCAGACCAGGTGGGACGCTCTTTTAGGGGTGAACTACGTTGCCGACCTTAACGACAAAATAGAAAGCGGCGAGTACAAGGAGCTCATTCAGCTGTCCGAGGCTCTTCACGAAAAGAAGATTGCGGAAATCGCCGATATGATAAAGACGCAGAAGAAGAGGCTGGTGCTCATTGCAGGCCCGTCGTCATCGGGAAAGACCACCTTTGCAAGAAGGCTCTGCATTCAGCTTCGGGTAAACGCCCTCAGACCTCTCTACATGGGAACAGACGATTACTTTGTGGAAAGAGAGAACACCCCGGTGGACGAAAAGGGGGAAAAGGATTTTGAAAATCTTGATGCCCTTGACATAGATCTTTTCAACAGGAATATGAACGACCTTCTGGCGGGGAAGAAGGTTGACCTTCCGGAGTTTGACTTCATGACGGGCCACAAAGTCTTTGGAAAGAGGATAACCTCCATCGACCCGTCCCAGCCCATAGTCATAGAAGGAATTCACGGTCTGAACGGGAAGCTGACGGAATTCATTCCTGACGAGGAGAAGTTCAAGATTTACATAAGCCCTCTGACTCAGCTCAACATCGACATGCATAACCGTATACCGACTACCGACGAGAGAATGTTAAGGCGCATGGTGAGAGACTACCTCTACAGGGGTCACAGCGCCCAGAGCACCATAAACCAGTGGCCGAAAGTCCGGGCAGGGGAGGACAGGAACATATTCCCGTACAGCGGCGAGGCCGACGTGCTCTTTAACTCCTACCATGTGTACGAAATTTCAGTATTGAAAAAGTACGCCGAGCCACTCCTTCGCAAAATAGCTCCTGATGAGGAGGAATACGCCGAAGCCGTGAGAATGCTTAAGTTTCTCCGATTCTTCAGGACTATCGAGGACGACAGCATAATCGTAAACAACTCCATAATAAGGGAATTTATCGGAGGCAGCATTTTTGTGGACTAAGCCGGGCTGCCTGCTGATTCGGAAAGGATTGTAAATGAACGATTTGATTGAAACTATGAGGATTACAGGCCATACCGGGCTCTTTGCTCTCTTTGCGTCCCCGGCGGCTCACTCCGGGTCTCCCGCCATGTTTAACGCAAGCTTCAGGGAAAGAGGTCTGGACTACGTGTACCTGGCTTTTGACGTGGGAGAAGATGAGATAGGTGACGCGGTTAAGGCGGTAAGGCTTTTAGGCATCAAAATGTTCAACCTGTCCATGCCCAACAAAACCGCAGTAATCCCCTGCCTTGACCGCATATCCACGGAAGCTGAGCTTATAGGGGCCGTAAACACGGTGGTAAATGAGGACGGCGTGCTTACAGGCTACAACACAGACGGCTACGGAGCCCTTGCAGCTTTTGGCGAGGCAGGAGGAAAAATCACAGGAAGGACTGTGACGGTGCTGGGGGCAGGAGGTGCGGGAAGAGCGGTAATCGCCCAGCTTGCCCTTGACGGCGCAGAGAAGATATACGTCATGCTGAGAAGAGGAAGCTTTGAAAAGCACCGGGCTTTCATAGAAAATGTCAGTGGGCGCACAGGATGCCCTGTGGAGATTAGGGATATGGAGGATGAATCCGAGGTGAAGAGGACGCTAAAGGAAAGCAGGGTTCTCATAAATACCACCAACGTTGGAATGAACCCGAATCCAGATGAAACCCCTGTGCCTTTTAAGGATGTTCTTCACGAAAATCTTGAAGTCTTTGACGTGGTATACTACCCGGAAGAGACGCGCCTTATGAAGGATGCAAAAGCGGCAGGATGCAGGGTGGTTGCTGGGGGCAGAGGCATGCTCCTTCACCAGGGGGCAAAGGGCTTTAAGCTGGCTACAGGAATGGATATGCCTCTTGCGGCAGTCAGAAGAGAGTGGGGAAAATAGTCTTTATATGCATCAGAACCGGCCTGAAGAGCCGGTTTTGTTCGTTTTTCCTTGACGGCCGCCCGGCTGTCTAATATAATTTTTACGGATAAATCACCGGGCGGAGATTCCGCTGATTTTGAGAGGAGAAAAAGAAAATATGAGTTTTACTTTAGTCCTGGGTCTGTTGGGCGGTCTTGCCCTGTTCCTTTACGGAATGCAGATGATGAGCCAGGGTCTTGAGGCTGCGGCCGGTAACAGGATGAAGGGAATCCTTGAAAAGCTTACGGCTAACAGATTTCTCGGCGTTGCAGTCGGAGCCGGTATTACGGCCATCATCCAGTCGTCGTCAGCTACTACCGTAATGGTGGTTGGATTCGTCAACTCGGGTCTCATGACCCTTAACCAGGCCGTGTGGATAATAATGGGCGCCAATATCGGTACCACCATAACCGGTCAGCTCGTAGCCCTCGACGCCGGAGCCATAGCGCCGCTGTTTGCGTTTATCGGCGTGGCGATGGTAGTGTTCTTCAAGAAAGTCACATTCCATAACTACGGACAGATTATAGCCGGATTCGGTATTCTGTTCATAGGCATGGAGATGATGAGCACGGCCATGGAGCCGCTGAGAGATTCGGAAGGATTTATAAATCTGATGACCAGCTTCTCCAATCCGCTTCTTGGAATACTGGCAGGAGCTGTGTTTACAGCCATCATTCAGTCGTCGTCGGCTTCCGTAGGTATTCTGCAGGCTCTTGCCGTAAGCGGACTTATAGGGCTGGATAACGCAGTATTCGTGCTGTTCGGTCAGAACATAGGTACGTGTATAACGGCTATTCTGGCTTCCATTGGAACCAGCAGAAACGCCAAGAGAACCACTATCATCCACCTGATGTTCAATATCATCGGTACCATCATCTTCACTACGGTGTGCATACTGACGCCGCTGACGGATCTGGTGGAATCGTGGACTCCGGGAAGAGTGGCTGCCCAGATAGCCAACATGCACACTTTGTTCAATATAACGACCACCATCATCCTCCTGCCTTTCGGAAACTACCTGGCAGCCCTTGCAAGGAGAATCCTTCCTGAGCACAGCTCCGAGGATGCAGGCGTTCAGAAGCTCTTATATCTTAAGCCTGTCATGAAGCCGGACGAGTATGCCATAGGTACTTCATCCATAATCATGAACAGCGTTTCAAACGAGCTTAAGAGAATGGCCGAGATGGTAAAGACAAACGTGAGCGAAAGCTTTGACGCCGTTACCGAGGGCACTACGGCAAAGCTTGAAGATGTCTCTGAAAGGGAAGATTACATCGACTTCCTGAATAAGGAAATCTCCAGATACATCAGCAACATGATGATTCACGAGACCAACGCCAGCGACCTTAAGAGGATAAACGGCTACTTCAGAATATGCACAAACCTTGAGCGCATAGGCGATCACGCCATGAACATATGCGAATACACCCAGCTCATCGAGGAAAAGCATATCAGGTTCACCCCTGAGGCCATGAAGGAAATCGCCAGCATGAAGGAAGCCAGCCTGAGCAGTATGGATATGATTTCAGGCATGAGTACCCTTGACCTTGACAAGTACACCGAGGTTGTAGCGCTGGAGCAGAAGATAGACGATATGACCGATGCCTACAGGGAGAATCAGATAGTCCGCATGAGACACGCCACCTGCGACAACGACGGCGCGGTTCTCTACACCGAGCTCCTTACGGACTTCGAGCGTATAGGCGACCACATGCTGAATATCGCTCAGGAGCTGGCGCCTGATCTTGCTGCCGCCGAGTAGCGAACAGTATAGAGGGAAGGTATCGCAAAATCTTAAACATCAGAAAATCTTCATAATTACTGCGTTGATAAGCGAAGTGTTTTAGGCTATACTGTAGGAAGCAGCTTGGATTTTTCGCAAGGGGACCCGGGGAAAATGAAGATATACGGCAGAAAGAAATTTATCATAGGGACGGGAATGCTCATTCTTGCAGTGCTTCTGGTGTTTACCACCGTGCTTTCGGGGCGCATAAGAATGATCAGCCTCCTGTGCGGGGCGGCGTTTATCGTCATCGGAATCAACGCTATCTGTGCATCATCAGGTAAAGGAAAATCGTGTTCCGGATGCGAGAGTGCCGAGGCTGAGGCGGAAGCCGCAAAGGCTGTTCTGTTCATAATGCAGCTCTGCTGCATCGCGGCGGTTGCGGTGGCCGTAATGGTCTATACGCTGGTCGACAGGTACTCCGATGAGTGCAAGGGTATAATGCTTACGACCGGCATTATGCTGGCAGTGTCGTTTCTGATGGAGTGGGCTTTTGAGAGCCTTTTCAGAAAGCGCAAAATGAGAGATAAGAAGTAGAAAAAGAGCGCCCTGGGCTTTGATATAAAGCCTGGGACGCTCTCTTTAAATTCGCATATTAAAGCTCTTTTTTCCAGAAGCCGTGAAGGTTGCAGTACTCGTAAGCTGCAACAGGCTTTTTTCCCTCTGCAAGAGCGAAAACGGCAGTAGGCTCACCGGTGTGGTCCAGGTACTTCTTCTGAACGCCTTTATCTGTCTCCAGATAGATGAAAGCGATGTAGTGCTCTTCGGTCATAGGATGAAGAGTGCTTCCTACGGTAACCTTTACGGTGTTTCCGTTTACCTCTACTACAGGAACGTGCTTTTCGAGGGCAGCGTCGGTAGTGTTAGGGGAAAGTTCGGTCATCTTCTCTCCGCAACATACTACAGGAACGCCTTTGTCCTCTACCATCTCTATAATATTTCCACAGTGCATGCATTTAAAAAGTTTCAACATTTCAATTCCTCCTTTTGGATAAGAGGGCAGGTAGTATTTCATTTCTGCCCGATTTTGTTAGGTAATTTACTTTGATTATACACCTTTTGCCGCATATGTAAACATTCTTTTTTTGACAAAATCTGCTTGACAAAAGCCTTGCAAAGATTTATTATAATGATAATTATTATCAAAACCGGCGATATAGCCGATAAATTTAACGGAAGGGAAATAACATGAAGTATTCCAGACAGAGAAATGTTATTCTGAACATTGTCAGGAGTAGCGATGTTCATCCCACTGCTGACACAGTTTACGATCTTGCCAGGCAGGAGCTTCCGGGCATCGGCATAGCCACAGTTTACCGCAACCTTAACATGCTTGCCGAAAACGGCGACATAGCCAGGATTAACACCGGAGACGGAAAGGACAGGTTCGACGGTCACACGGGAGAGCACTATCACATGATATGCAGCCGATGCGGCGAAGTAATCGACATCTATCCTAAGGACGATGCGGCAATGGACGGGCTCAGGCGTGCGGTAAACTTGACTTTCGGGATTAAAGATGATAATGTTCAGATTAACACCACGTTACTTACGGGCGTCTGCAACAGATGCCTTGCGAAAGAGAAGAAAAATTAAACGGAGGTAATTGAAATGAAAGATTTAAAGGGAACTAAGACTCTGGAAAACCTGATGACTGCTTTTGCAGGCGAATCCCAGGCAAGAAACAAGTACACATACTACGCATCCAAGGCTAAGAAGGAAGGATACGTTCAGATTTCCAAGATTTTCGAGGAAACCGCAGCTAACGAGAAGGAGCACGCAGAGCTTTGGTTCAAACTGGCTCACGGAATCGGAACTACCGAGGAGAACCTTCTCGATGCAGCAGCAGGCGAGAACTACGAGTGGACAGACATGTACGCTGAAATGGCAAAGACTGCAAGAGAAGAAGGTTTCCCTGAAATCGCAGCTCAGATGGAAGGTGTTGCAGCAGTAGAGAAGGAGCACGAGGAAAGATACAGAAAGCTTGCTCAGAACATCAAGGAAGGTAAGGTATTCGAAAGAGACGAGGACGTTCTCTGGCAGTGCAGCAACTGCGGACATCAGTTCGTAGGCAAGAAGGCTCCTGAAATCTGTCCTGTATGCAAGCACCCTCAGGCATACTTCCAGATTAAGGCTGAGAACTATTAAACCGGGGAAAAGTGTGCCGATTGGCGCGAGCGGACCGTCTGACACTTCAGGCATCAGGTGACCCATGGGGGCAGACTTTGACAAAAACAGAAGATGAGGCGAAATCGTCAAGGTGAAATTTGACGATTCCACCCGCAGATAATCGAAAGGTCAAGGCTTTCAGACGTGTAATACGTATGAACCTTGACCTTTTAAATTACTGCATTACGTTTTGTCAAATTATGCCTTTACGAAATTAGACATATAATCAGCTTTTGTCGAACCAGCGCTGCACCGGGAGAATGCAGACTCCGATTACCAGCGCGATGGCGGCAGCTGTGATGAAGAGGGACTGGCCTGAGATAAAGGATACCAGCATGGCTGAAAGGAACTGGCCGGAGAACATGGCCATTGTGCAGAGGCTGGCATTGATTCCCTTCTTTTCAGGAGCACTTTTGCTCACTACCAGACTGTTGAAGAGAGGCGTTGAAAGGCCGAAGCCAAGACCCATGAACACTACGGCGAGGGCTAGGACGAATTTGACGGAGGATGAAAAGTACAGCAAGTATGCCGCAGCATAGCAGGCGAAAGCTATGGTGAGACACCCCTGAGCCCTCACTTTGGCTACAACTTTAGGCATAAAGCCTGCCGCCAGGACGGCGATTAAATCAAGAACAGCGAGGTAGTAGCCGGTAAAGGAAGGGCTATACCCGAGGGTATTCTGCATGTAAATCGGAAGGGATACCATGGCGGTAAAGAACATGAGCATCCCGAGGAAGGCTATTAGAAGAATGAGAGGAAGAGGCACCCCTCCGGAAGCCTGAGAACCTTTCTCGCCCATATCGCTTTCGGAAATGTGCACTTTTGACGGAACAAAGGCGACAATCATGAAGAGAGCCAGAAATCCTATGGCATATATGAAAAAGGGGGCTTTCCAGGAATAGTCGGCGAGGAAGCCGCTTACGCCAAGGAATATAACGCCGCCGAATTCCATTGACATTCCCTGAAGGGAAAGTATCTTAAGCTGTCTTTCGCCGCTGAAAAAGCCTGCAATCAGGGTGACTCCGGCGCTCATGATAGCAGCTGTAGCAGCGCCAAGGATAAAGCGGTCCGCAAAAAGGAGGACGGCGTTTGGCATGAACGCGCCCAGGACGCCGGTGATTCCGTAGAACAGAAGCCCGAGAACTGCCACCTTGTACGGGCCGGTCCTGTCTATGAGCCTTCCGAAAAATATGGACGTGACGACGACTCCAAGGGCCGGCGCTGTGACCAGCCATGAGGCGAAGCTGCCAAGACCGAAGACTTCTCCCAGCTCGGGAAGGGCGGGAGTTATGGCGTTTCCAACCATTACCGTAAGGCTGCTCATGAGCATGATGGCGGCTATGCCGGGTTTTCCGATTTCGCGTTTAATCTTTTCCATGACGTTTTCCTCTGTCAAATCTCTTTATTTACAAAATATTTGCGCTTATGCACATAAATTAAGGATAGCAGACAGGCCGCGCCTTAGTCAATGCTATCCTTAAATTAACTTTACTTCCTAAATATATGTCGGTTATATGTAAGTCGGCTGCGTAACCCGCCTATATATCCAGATTTGCCGCCTTTACGTTATGCTTTTTCGTAAAGAATACGGAGAAGATGTAGATTGCAAGGTAGCACGGAGCGCACACGTAGATGGCTGTTGCCTGGCTCGGGTCCATAAGGGTTACGATCAGCATCGCAAGGAATGCCAGAACTCCCAGGATCGGAATCAGAGGGAAGGAGAGGACCTTGTAGTTCAAGTCGTTCAGGTTTCCGCCCTCTGCGATGAAGCGCTTTCTGAACCTGTACTGGCAGATGCAGATTACCGAGTACATGAAGATGTTTCCTCCGCCGATGAAGTATACGATGAAGAGGTAAACGGTATCTTCTGCGACGAACTGGGCGATGATTCCCACCATGGAGAAGATCATGCTTACGATGAGAGCCCTGAGAGGAACTCCGTTCTTTGCGGTCTTCTCAAAGAACTTCGGAGCCTGCTTGTACTTGGCCATTGACCACATGTATCTGGCGCAGGCGTAGGTGAAGTAGTTTCCGGAGGTAAGGGCCGCTATGAGGGCGACTATGTTTATGAGAAGAGCTGCGCCGTTTATGCCGGCTTCCTTAAACACATATGCAAACGGGCTTCCAAGTACCGTGGCCTTTTCCCAAGGGAGAAGGGCTGCGATGATGGCGATGCTGAGTATGGTGGCTGCTATGAGAAGGAGCAGGGTCAGGTTTATGGCTTTTGGCATATCCTTTTCGTTTTTGATCTCTCCCGCGCTGGAGGCTACTACCTCAGTTCCCGCATAGGCGTAAAACGACGAGAGGATTACGGCTCCTATGCCTGCGGCTCCTGCAGGGAACAGGCCGCCGTGGTCGGTGTAGTTGGAAAATCCTACAGCTTCGCCGCCGATGAGTCCCATCATCATGGCTATGCCGACGATTACGAAAACCACTATAACGATGAGCTTTATGCTGGATACCCAGAAGGATATGTCGCCGAAAGCCTTTGCGTTAAGTACGTTCAGGAAGAACAGAAGCACTGAGAATACCACGATCCAGAGCCATGTAGGCGACCCCGGAATTATATCTCTCATGATGATTGCCGCAGCTACTACCTGAGCGGTGATGGTGGCTGCCGCGCCTACCCAGTTTACCCAGCCGATGGTAAAGCCCATGGCCGGACTTATAAATTCGGACGAATAGGCCTGAAGGCTTCCTGCAACCGGCATGGCCGATGAAAGCTCTCCGAGGCACGACGTCATGAGAAATACTATGATGCCGCCGATAAGATAGGCTACAAGAGCGCCGCCAGGGCCTGCTGTTCCTATTACGTCTCCGGAGCTTAAGAACAGTCCGGTACCGATTGTGGAACCTACGCCGGTCATGATTGCAGCTTTTGTCGTCATGGTTCTCTTAAGGCCGGTGCTGGTTTTCATGACGTTTTCAATACATGGAATTTTTTTGTTTTTGCTCATGGATGTTCACTCCTTTCATGGGTCAAAATCTTATTTCAGCAGGTCTCTTATGAGCCTGTCGTAAAGGTCTGGAAGCACGTCGAAGTTGTAGTGCTTGTGGAGCCTTTCCGTGTGCTTGTGGAAATCCTTGCCGTAGCCTCCAAGCACTATGCCGGGCACGCGGAATTTCCTCAGGGCGTCTTCAGGGAACTGATAGATGCTGCCTATTCCCACAAGGTTTTTAAAGAGGGAATCGAAGTTCATTCCTTCGGCAAGACCGGTGTAGCACATGTCGGAGATGCCCATGAAGTAGTTTTTCATCTTCAGGGTTTCGCCGTATGTCTTGCCGGCGTAGTCTATGATTTTGCTGCATGCCGAAAGGAGCTCCGCGGCGTCGGCGTCATCCTGAGGAATGTACACGTCAGGGTAGTAAGGCGGAATTATGGCAACTACGATGGCAGGCTTCTTCGCCTTCACGGCCTCGTAAACGGCCTTTACTATCTGAACGCTTACGGTCTGAATCTCTGCGCCGTCTGAAATCATGCCGTCTGCCAGCTCTCTTATGCGCGCGTCAAGAGCTTCTTTTCCTCCGTCAAAATCTGCGCATGCCTGCTCGTACAGCTCTCTGAAGGTGAGAACGCTGGTTTCCGGGCTGTAGACTACAGGATTTGCGCCGGTGGCCTTTTCGTACTCTGCCGCCTTTGCTCCTACAAAATCTTTTGACGCTTCAACGGCTTCCCGGGCTATCCGGAGAAGTTTTTCCATGACCTCTTCAGGATTCAGCTTGACCGTTATAAGGTTGTAGTAGGATGCCGTGTAAAGAGGCGTCGATACGGAGTAGGTCGGCTTCATATCCCTGAAGCTGAGGCAGACAGGCGGCGGAGTGATTTCTCCCATGCTCGTCTGACAGAACTCCGGATTCAGGTGCATGCGCCTGTAAACTTCGCAGGCCATGAGATCGGGGTCGATGCCCATAAACGGCTCCGCGGCGTGGCATGCCTCTCCCGCAAAGAAGAACATAGGCATAACCTTGCCCGATGCGCCGTAGTGGATGTACTTGCTCGTATCCCGGGACGGGTCATCTGACATAAAGCACTCGGTGAGGAGGAAAGCTTTGTAGTGAACTCCCTTCTCCCGCGCAAAATCGTTTAAAAACGATACGGCCTGAAGCATGCCTTCAGAGTTTGTCTCCTCGCCGCATACCGCAACGTAAAGCAGATTTCCCTTAAGAGGCGGCTCTGCTCCGGACTCTGCGGCCTTTCTCGCCTCTTCGTCAAAATGTCTCATAAGTTCGATGCAGAGGGCGTGGCCGAACTTCATGTCAGCAGTACCTCTGCCGAAAATCCATTCTCCGCTTGCCAGATCCTTTCTGCTGTCGTCGTCCATAGGAAGCTCCTGAATCCTTGCGTTTATCTCGTCCAGGTCAAAAGCGTATTCCTTCAGACTTCCGTACTCCTCCACGTCCACAACATCGTAATGGCCCGTGAGGATGACCGTGTCTTTCGTTTCCGGAGCCAGCTCCATGTAAGCGGCAACTATCGACCTGCCCAGATGGTCCTTCTTCACAGGAACCAGCTTCACGTTTTCGGGATGTTCCTTAAAATACGGTATTTCCATAACCATATCCTTAATCGCGTCCGCAACCGGGACCTCCGACGGCGTCCCGGAAACTCCAGGCACGCTGATAAGAGCCTTCATAATATCGTATAAGTTCTGTTTGATTATCATGGCCTTCTTTTTCAGCCTCCTTTCCAATGATAAAGTGATAAAGTAAAATCATAGTAACAATTATAAAGCCTGCCGCTGAAAAAACAAGTAAGATGCCCTCATCATGGGTAGATTTTTTGATAAAGTAAAGAAATTCAGACGGGAATGCTAAAAATCAAAAGCGCCGGAAAGAAGGATGAGCGGCTCTTCCACGATGACAGGGCACGCCCGCATCCCCTGGTGCTCGGATTTCTCGCAAAATCAAGAAAATCCGAGCACGATAAAACTCGGATTCGGCAGCATCAAGGTGAGATAGTACCACATACACAGATGAAATCGGGCTCTGTGTGGTACTGGCAGCAGCGATTACGTTGAAATAGTAGCACTTTCGTACTCGCAGAAGCAGAAATTTTCATTGAAGCCGAGCATTGCCGTAAATATACGTCAGCAGTTCAGCTCGCCGGGGCCAGAATCAGAAGTTGAAAGCGGGTTGCAGACAGAAATGCGAAGCCAAAATTAACATATAATGGCAATTCACTGTTTGAAATCAGTTACAGGTAATGTGAAACACGAGCTTTATGAACGGCAGTTAAGGTTTCAGGTATCAAGAAGGCCGTTTGCCCTTAACTCTGTTAAGGCAAGAGTGCTGAAATATCGCGGCTCTACTTAACCTATAGTTAGTTGCGCTGGTAGAGACGCAATACCTGACTTTGCACTGCCGATTTTGCCGTGAGCGGGAAATGGACTTTAGGGCAGTTTGTCCGTTCATCGCAAATTATCCATTTCTAAGGAATTCACAATACGCTTTTCATCGTAAAATCAGCTAAGACCGACGCTTTTACGATAATCGAAATGGTTTGCAGGCGTCATATGGCGAAGGTCGTTATTGCAGCATTACCGGATCTTGCAGATTTTGCGCGGAAAACGTTATCGTTAAAAGCGTAAAATTTCTTTATTTGCTATGAAACGGCGAAAACAGTCAGCGAAGACTGCCGGCGAAATCAGTCAACGAAAACTGGCGGCGAAAGTAGTCCGCACCAAACACATTACCGAACGCCCGCATACGTGTGCACACCTGCAACCCCCAATCCCCGAAAAACCGCCGTTTTTCTGCTGAAAAACCTTGAAAATCCCTCGAAAAAGATTTGAAAAAAGTGTTGCATTGAAGGTTTCTTTATTATATACTTATAGGGCTTGCTTTAGGCGATGACGCAGAAAGTTGCTGTGCTATCAGGTAATTTCTGCTGAGAAGTCCTCACCCGATGAGGGCGGAAGGTGTTCGCCGGCTTTTGCTTTGTGTAAAAAATAAAGAAACGCACGGAGGCGTGTACAGAGCAGGCAAAATCGCTACATGCCTTGAAAGAGCGGGCACGGAGCACCTTGTACGAGTATAGCGAAAACAGTACAGAATCATTCAGGAGGAAAAAATGAGCGAATTACAGAAAATCAGAATCAAGCTTAAGGCTTATGACCACGCGCTGCTGGATCAGTCTGCAGCTAAGATCGTTGAGACTGCTAAGAAGACCGGAGCAGACGTTTCCGGACCTATTCCACTGCCGACCGAGAAGGAAGTAGTGACCATCTTAAGAGCAGTTCATAAGTATAAGGACAGCAGAGAGCAGTTTGAGCAGAGAACTCATAAGAGACTCATCGACATTAACAATGCGACTCTCCAGACTACAGACGCTCTCACTAAGATAGATCTGCCTGCCGGCGTTGACATCGAGATTAAGCTGTAAGAATTAACTTGGTAAGGGACACTCCCTTAGTATGATCGGGAAAAGCGGAGGCCGCGGCAGGCGAAGGGTTGCGAAAAGCCTGAAGGCGGGAAATGAAGCCGGAACCGATCCGCTGTAAGATTCAAGGAGGAAAAATACATGAAAACAATCTTGGGAAAGAAAATCGGAATGACTCAGATTTTCGCGGAAACAGGCGAAGTGATTCCTGTAACCGTTATCGAGGCAGGTCCGGAAGTGGTAACTCAGGTAAAGACTGTTGAAACCGACGGATACGACGCAGTTCAGGTAGGATTCAGCGAAGCTAAGCCTCAAAGAGTAAACAAGCCTATGAAGGGCCACTTCGACAAGAACGGCGTAACCTATAAGAAGCATCTTGCCGAGTTCAGACCTGAAGAAGGCGAGACTTATGAAGTAGGTCAGACCATCACAGTTGCAGACTTTGAAGTAGGCAGCAAGATGGACGTAACAGGAGTATCCAAGGGTAAAGGAACTCAGGGCAACATCAAGAGACACGGACATCACAGAGGCCCGATGACTCACGGCTCTAAGCATAAGAGACTCCACGGAGCTCTCGCAGCCGGTACTTATCCTTCCAGAGTATTCAAGGGAAATAAGTCGCCGGGAAGAATGGGACGCGAAACCGTTACCGTTCAGAACGTTGTTTTAGTAAAGACAGACGCTGACAGAAACCTCATGCTCATCAAGGGCGCAGTACCTGGTGGCAAGGGAAGCCTTGTAAAGGTTAGATACGCTGTCAAGGGTCAGGACAAATAGAGCCTGAGAAAGGAGGAGACACAACATGGCAAAAGTAACTATGCTCAACATGGCCGGTGGTGAAGCCGGTACTATCGAGCTCAAGGATGAAATATTCGGAATCGAGCCAAACGCCGACGCTGTCCATGCAGTAGTTGTAAACTACCTCGCTAACCAGAGACAGGGTACACAGTCAGCAAAGACCAGAGCTGAAGTAAGAGGAGGCGGACGCAAGCCTTTCAGACAGAAGGGAACCGGCCGTCACAGACAGGGAAGCTCCACGGACCCGTCCCAGGTAGGAGGCGGAATCGTGTTTGCGCCAAAGCCGAGAGATTACAGATATTCTGTTCCTAAGAAACTTAAGAGACTTGCTCTTAAGTCCGCTCTCTCCGCAAAGGTTGCAGATAATGAGATAATCGTTCTCGACGAGCTGAAGCTCGACGCTCCTAAGACAAAGGAAATGGTAAACATCCTTTCCAATGTAAAGGCAGGAAAGAAAGCTCTCATCGTAACAGCTGAGAAGGACGAAAACATCGTAAAGTCCGCAGCTAACATTCCGGGAGTGAGAACTGCTCTCGTAGGAACGATGAACGTATATGAAATCGTAAACCATAACAGCTTCATCGTTACAAAGGAAGCTGTAGAGAAGATTCAGGAGGTGTACTTATAATGAGATCCGCATACGACGTAATCATAAAGCCTGTCATCTCCGAGCACAGCATGGATTTGGCCCAGCAGAAGAAATACACCTTCAAAGTGGCTAAAGACGCCAACAAGACTCAGGTTAAGCTGGCAGTTGAAGAGATTTTCGGTGTTGAGGTAAAGAAAGTCAACATCATGAACATTGACGGTAAAGTTAAGAGAATGGGAAGAAACGTCGGAAAGACTTCTTCATATAAGAAGGCAATCGTTACCCTTACCGACGGAAGCAAAGAAATCGAATTCTTCCAGAGTCTGTAATATAGGAGGTAGGCAGCAATGGGAATTAAAAAATACAATCCGACCTCTCCTGGTTTAAGAGGTATGACGGTTTCCACTTTTGAGGAAATCACTGCTAAGGCCCCTGAGAAATCTCTTACAGTTACACTCAAGAAGCACTCCGGAAGAAACTCCAGAGGTAAGATTACTGTAAGACACAGAGGCGGCGGCGTAAGACCTAAGTACAGAATTATCGACTTCAAGAGAAATAAGGACGATATTCCTGCTACAGTAAAGACTATCGAGTACGATCCGAACAGAAGCGCTAACATCGCACTGCTCTTCTATGCGGATGGTGAAAAGAGATACATAATCGCTCCTAACGGACTGAAGGTAGGAGATGTAATCTACTCCGGTCCTGAAGCGGACATCAAGGTAGGAAACGCGCTCCCTATCGCAAACATCCCTGTAGGTACCATCATTCACAACGTTGAGCTTAAGCCTGGCAAAGGCGCTCAGATGGTAAGATCCGCAGGAAACGGCGCACAGCTCATGGCTAAGGAAGGAAGATACGCCCAGGTAAGACTCCCGTCCGGAGAAGTAAGAAAGGTTCTCATGACTTGCAGAGCCACCATCGGAGAGGTTGGAAACGGAGAACATTCCAACATCCAGATAGGTAAGGCCGGAAGAAAGAGACACATGGGATGGAGACCGACCGTAAGAGGTTCTGTAATGAACCCTAACGACCATCCACACGGCGGTGGTGAAGGTAAGGCTCCTGTAGGACGCAAGAGCCCTGTAACTCCTTGGGGTAAGCCTGCTCTCGGTTACAAGACCAGAAAGAAGAACAAGGCTTCCAACAAGTACATCGTTAAGAGAAGAAATGAGAAATAAGGAAGGAGCATAGATAATGGGCAGATCACTTAAAAAAGGTCCTTTCGTAGATGCCAAGCTTCTTAAGAGAATAGAAGCTATGAATGAAGCTAACGAAAAGAAGGTTATAAAGACCTGGTCAAGACCATCTACTATATTCCCACAGATGGTGGGACACACTATCGCAGTCCATGACGGCAGAAAGCATGTTCCCGTATATATCACTGAGGACATGGTAGGACACAAGCTCGGAGAATTTGCTCCGACCAGAACTTACAGAGGTCATGCTGCAGACAAATCGTCTAAAGTTAGATAAGAAAAGGAGATAAGATAATGGAAGCAAAAGCAGTTGCAAAATACGTAAGAATGTCTCCTATCAAGCTGAAGCCTGTGGCAGATCTGGTAAGAGGCAAAGACCTTAACGAGGCCCTCACTATTCTGAGGTTCACCCCGGGTAAGGGAGCAGAGATTTTCGAGAAGGTTGTAAAGTCCGCTGCCGCTAACGCAGAGAACAACTTCGACATGAATCCTGATAATTTATATGTTGCAGAAATTTATGCTCACCAGGGCCCTACGATGAAGAGATGGAGAGCCGGTTCTCAGGGAAGAGCATCTATAATCCTGAAGAGATCCAGCCACGTAGGCGTTACTCTGAAGGAAAGAGACTAAGATAGGAGGTTTCACTGAATGGGTCAGAAAGTAAGCCCTCATGGTTTGAGAGTGGGCGTAATAAAAGACTGGAATTCTAAGTGGTATGCAGACAAGGGAAACTTTGCCGACATGCTGGTAGAAGATAACAAGATTAGAGAGTATGTAAAGAAGAAGCTTTACGTAGCAGGAGTCTCCAAGATCCTCATCGAGAGATCCGCTGAGAATAAGATTAAAGTAACAGTTCTCACCGCAAGACCTGGTATGGTTATCGGCCATGCAGGAAACGGCGTTGACGAGCTGAAGAAGGCTCTCGTAAAGCTCACCAAGAAAGACGTAGAAATCTCCATCGAGGAGATCAGAAGATCCGAACTTGATGCTCAGCTTACCGCTGAAAGCGTTGCTCAGGCTCTCGAGAGAAGAGTTTCCTTCAGAAGAGCAATGAAGCAGGCTATATCCAGAACTATGAAGGCTAATGCCAAGGGAATCAAGATTCTCTGTTCCGGAAGACTTGGCGGAGCTGAAATCGCCAGAAGCGAAAAGTACAGCGAAGGAAATGTTCCTCTCCATACTATCAGAGCTGACATCGACTACGGTTTTGCTGAAGCCGACACCACCTACGGAAAGATCGGCGTAAAGGTATGGATAAACCACGGAGAAATCCTTGACAAGGGACTCCAGAGCCCAGTTCGCGAGGAGAAGCGCGACAGACGCGAAAGAAGAGGCAAGGGCGACAGAAGAAGAAATGACAGAAGAAGAGATGACAGGAGAAGAGACGACCGTCAGCCTGCAGCCAAGGTAGCGCTTCCTAGAACCAGAAAGGCTCCTAAGGCCAAGCCTGAAGCAGAAGCTCCTCAGGTAGAAGCTCCTGCAGCAGAGACAGCAGCAGTAACCGAATAATAATCGATAGAAGAAAGGAGGAACAAAGCCATGTTGATGCCAAAGCGCGTTAAACATAGAAGAGTTCACAGAGGTAGAATGAAGGGCGTAGCTACCAAGGGCAACAAGATTACCTACGGTGAGTACGGTCTCATTGCGCAGGAATGCGGATGGATCACCTCCAATCAGATAGAGGCTGCCAGAATTGCAATGACCAGATCTATCAAAAGAGGTGGTAAGGTATATATAAAGATATTCCCACACAAGTCGGTAACCAAGAAACCTGCCGAAGTAAGAATGGGTTCCGGTAAAGGTGCTCCTGAGTACTGGGTAGCAGTAGTTAAGCCGGGCAGAGTAATGTTCGAAATAGAAGGAGTAACAGAAGAGCAGGCAAGAGAAGCTATAAGACTTGCAAGCCACAAGCTCCCTGTTAAGTCTAAGTTTGCCATCAAGGGCCAGGAAGCAGCAAAGGGGGCAGACGCATAATGGAATTAAAGAAAATGAGAGAAATGACAGATATCGAACTCGCAGCTGAGCTCGAAAAAATGAAGAAAGAACTCTTCAATTTGAGATTCCAGCACGTTACAGGTCAGCTTGAGAACCCTGTAAAGATGAGAGAAGTTAAGAGAAACATCGCAAGAGTTAAAACCATAATCAGAGAAAAAGAGCTTGAAAAGGCTAATGCCTAACGGAAAGGAGGATGTATTATGGCAGCAGAAAGAAACAGAAGAAAGACCATGGTCGGCGTTGTAGTAAGCGACAAAATGGATAAGACTGTAACAGTTGCAATCGAAGACTTCGTAAGACATTCCCTTTACGGAAAGGCTGTAAAGAGAACCAAGAAGGTAAAGGCTCACGACGAGAATAACGAATGCAATGTAGGAGATAAGGTAAGAATTATGGAGACAAGACCTCTGTCCAAGGATAAGAGATGGAGACTTGTCAATGTAGTTGAGAAGGCTAAATAAGGAGGCACCAGTATGATTCAGACAGAAACCAGACTGAAAGTCGCTGACAATTCCGGTGCAAAGGAACTTCTGTGCATACGCATTCTCGGCGGTACCAGCCGTCAGTATGCGAACATAGGCGATATAATCGTTTGCGCTGTAAAGGAAGCAACACCTGGCGGCGTAGTAAAGAAGGGCGACGTTGTAAAGGCTGTCGTTGTAAGATCTTCTAAGGGCGTTAGAAGAGCTGACGGAAGCTATGTAAAATTCGACCAGAACGCAGCAGTTATCATAAAGAGTAAAGAAGACAAGACTCCGGTAGGAACCCGTATCTTCGGACCTGTAGCAAGAGAGCTGAGAGATAAGGGATTCATGAAGATCGTGTCTCTGGCTCCGGAAACTTTATAGGAGGTGTAGCGAATGCGTATTAAAAAGGATGATACGGTAATCGTTATTACCGGAAAAGATAAAGGCAGAACCGGAAAAGTTCTCAGAGCTATACCGGAAAAGAACAGAGTAGTCGTAGAAGGCGTAAACATTCAGACCAAGCATCAGAAGCAGACCAGAACTGCTCAGGCTGAGATCAGACACATTGAAGGTCCTATCGACGCTTCCAACGTAATGTACTACGACACTAAGGATAAAGCTCCAGTAAAGATCGGTTACAAGGTTGAGGGCGGCAAGAAAGTAAGAATCAACAAGAAAACCGGAAAGACTATAGACTAGGAAAGGAGGAGAAGGTTTTGACAGCAAGACTTAAGGAGACTTACAAGACTAAGGTATATCCTGCACTTCAGGAAAAGTTCGGATACGAGAATCCGATGATGATTCCTAAGCTTACCAAGGTTACCATCAACATGGGTCTGGGCGAAGCAAAGGACAACATCAAACTTCTCGAAACTGCAGTTAAGGAAATCGGACTTATCACCGGACAGAAGCCGGTAACCACCAAGGCAAGAAAGTCCATCGCAAACTTTAAAGTAAGACAGGGAATGCCTGTAGGCGCCAAGGTAACTTTAAGAGGCGACAACATGTACGTTTTCGTTGATAAGCTCTTCAACATTTCTCTTCCGAGAGTAAGAGACTTCAAAGGCGTTAGCAGAAACTCCTTTGACGGAAGAGGAAACTACTCCATGGGTATCAAGGAGCAGCTTATCTTCCCTGAAATCAACTACGATGACGTTGACATGATAAAGGGAATGAACATCGTATTCACCACCACGGCAAAGACTGACGAAGAAGCAGCAGCTCTTCTCGAGTTCCTTGGAATGCCGTTTGAGAAGAACTAGGAGGTTAAAATGGCAAAGACATCTCTTAAGGTTAAACAGCAGAGAAAGCCTAAGTATTCGACCCGTGCGTATACGAGATGCAGAATATGCGGAAGACCTCATTCTGTGCTCAGAAAGTACGGCATCTGCCGTATATGCTTCAGAGAATTAGCATATAAGGGAGAGATACCAGGGGTTAGAAAAGCCAGCTGGTAAAATAGTTACATCAGTGCACAGGCGGGCGGGAGCCCGAACCGTGCAAGAGGAAGGAGAAATACTGTAATGACAATGACAGATCCAATCGCGGATATGCTGACGAGAATCAGAAATGCCAATACAGCAGGTCATGAAACAGTTGAGATCCCGGCGTCCAACATCAAAAAGTCCATCGCCGAGATTCTGTTAAACGAAGGCTATATCAGCAAGTACGAAGTTATCGACGATAACAAGCAGGGCATCATAAAGATCGAAATGAAGTATGGTGCAGGCAAGGAAAGAGTAATAAGCGGAATCAAGAAGATCTCCAAGCCGGGCCTTAAGGTTTATGCAAAGGCTGACGAGGTACCTAAGGTACTGGGCGGTCTCGGAATCGCTATCATCTCCACATCAAAGGGAGTAATCAGCGACAAGGAAGCGAGAAAGCTGGGCGTTGGCGGAGAAGTAATCTGTTATGTATGGTAGGAGGTAAGAAACATGTCAAGAATAGGTAGAAAACCTGCTCAGCTTCCTGCCGGCGTAGAAGTTACCGTAGACGCTAACAACATGGTAACCGTAAAGGGACCTAAGGGTCAGCTGCAGGAACAGATAAGCAAGCTTATAAATATAGAAGTAAAAGACGGAGAGGTAGTTTTCACCAGAACTTCCGACGACAGAAACTACAGATCTCAGCACGGCCTTGCAAGAACTCTTGTAAGCAACATGATTACCGGCGTAACTAACGGCTTCGAAAAGAAGATGAACCTGGTAGGCGTAGGTTACAGAGCTGAGAAGAAGGGCAACACTTTGGTAATGAACCTGGGATACTCCCATCCTGTTGAGATGCCGGATCCTGAAGGAATCACCACTGAAGTTCCTGACCCGAACACTGTAGTAGTAAAGGGTATCGACAAGGCCACAGTAGGAAACTACGCTGCGGTAATCAGATCTTGGAGAGAGCCTGAACCTTACAAGGGCAAGGGTATCAAGTACGAGAACGAAGTTATCCGCAGAAAAGAAGGCAAAGCCGGTGCTAAATAAGTGAAAGGAGTGAAGTGAAAATGGCAAAGGAAAGCAGAAACGACAAGCGTCTGAAAAGACACGCAAGAGTCAGAAAAAACCTGTCCGGAACTCCTGAAAAACCGAGACTTTGTGTTTTCAGATCCAACAAGAACATCTCTTGTCAGATCATAGACGATGTGAACATGACTACACTGGTAGCAGCATCTTCCACCGATAAGGACCTTAAGGGAACTTTTGAACACGGCGGAAACAAGGAAGCAGCCAGAAAAGTAGGAGAGGCTGTAGCACAGAGAGCTCTTGCCAAGGGCATCAGCGAGGTTGCTTTCGACAGAGGCGGATTCCTTTATCACGGAAGAGTTAAGGAACTTGCTGAAGGCGCTCGTGAAGGCGGATTGAAATTCTAACAGGAGGAAATAAGGAATGCGTAATATCATAGATGCATCCAAGCTGGACTTGAAAGAAAACATCGTCAGCATCAGACGTGTTGCCAAGACCGTTAAGGGTGGAAGAAACATGCGTTTCTCCGTAACCGTAGTAGTAGGTGACGGCAACGGATATGTAGGCGTTGGTCTCGGAAAGGCTCAGGAAATTCCTGAAGCTGTAAGAAAAGCTACAGAGGATGCAAAGAAGAAACTCATATATGTTCCAATCGTAGGAACTACAGTTCCTCACACAGTTACCGGCGTATTCGGAGCAGGCAAGGTTCTCATCATGCCGGCTGCGCCTGGTACAGGAGTTATCGCAGGTTCTTCGGTGAGAACCGTACTGGAATCTGCAGGTCTGAAGAACGTAAGAGCTAAGTCCCTTGGTTCTTCCAACACCGGAAACATGGCTCTTGCAACTATCGAGGGACTCAGAAACCTGATGACAGTTGAGAAGGTGGCCAAGCTGAGAGGCAAGACACCTGAAGAGATTTTAGGATAGGAGGATTCGCAAAATGGCAATGTTAAAAATCACTTTAACTAAGAGCACCATCGGCGCTTCCCCTAAGCAGAAGAAAGTAGTCGAAGCGTTAGGACTCAGAAAGATGCATCGCAGTGTTGAATTAGCCGACACACCTCAGACCCGCGGTGCTATTGCGAAAGTATCGCATCTAGTAACTGTAGAAGAAATCTAAGGATAGGAGGTGCAAGGTATAATGAAACTGCATGAATTAAGAGCTCCTGAAGGTTCCAAGAAGAACCCTAAAAGAAAGGGCCGCGGTACTGCTACCGGCCAGGGTAAAACTGCCGGAAGAGGTATGAACGGTCAGAAGTCCAGAAGCGGCGGCGGCGTAAGACTCGGATTCGAGGGTGGACAGATGCCGCTGTACAGACGTCTTCCTAAGAGAGGCTTCACCAACAAATGGGCTAAGGAATATTCCATCGTGAACGTGGAGGAGCTTAACAGATTTGAGGCTGGTACTGTGGTTACACCTGAAGTTCTCATCGAGACCGGAATGGTTAAGCAGGTTAAGGACGGCGTTAAGATTCTCGGCGACGGAGCTTTGGACAAGGGCATCACGGTAAAGGCACAGAAGTTTACCAAGACTGCAATTGAAAAGATAGAAGCTGCCGGAGGAAAGGCAGAGGTGATCTAAGATGGATCTGCTGAATAATGTAGCGAAAGCGTTTAAGATTCCTGAAATACGCAGAAAGCTGGTATTCACCATACTGATGCTCGTCGTGTTCAGAATCGGATCAAGCATACCTGTGCCGGGCATTGACAGAACTGTCCTGGCGCAGACTTTCAGCGGCGATGCCGGGCTGCTGGATCTCTTCGACCTGTTCTCAGGCGGAGCGTTCAGCAACTTCACTATCTTTGCGCTTAGCATTACGCCGTATGTAACGGCAAGCATTATTATGCAGCTTCTCGGTATAGCATTCCCATATTTCGAAAGGCTTGCCAAGGAAGGCATGGCAGGACGAAAGAAAATGGCACAGATAACGAGATACATGACCGTAGTTCTCGCCCTCATACAGGCGCTGGGACTTACGGTAGGTCTCTTCAGACAGGCTGTAATAGATCAGACATGGTTCTCGTTTGCAGTGATAATCCTGGTTCTCACAGCAGGTACGGCATTTCTCATGTGGCTCGGTGAGCAGATAAATGAGAACGGAATCGGAAACGGTATATCCCTGATAATCTTCAGCGGTATCGTTGCCAGAATCCCTAGCGGTATCAGAAGCATGTGGACCCAGTACAGCGAGGGACAGCTTAACATAGTAACTCTCATCCTGTTCCTCATCGCTGCTATAGTGGTAATCCTGGGAATCATAGAGGTACAGCAGGGAACGAGAAGAATCCCTGTACAGTACGCCAAGAGAGTGGTAGGAAGAAAGATGTACGGCGGACAGTCGACACACATTCCGCTGAAGGTTAACCAGGCAGGTGTAATTCCTGTAATCTTCGCACTGTCCCTTATACAGTTCCCGCTGACCATCACATACTTCTTCCCTGACACTGGATTTACCGAGTTTGTAACAAAGTGGCTTTCCCCGAGCGGAAATCCGGGAGTATGGGTATACGCCGTATTCAACATCATGCTCATCATATTCTTCAACTACTTCTATACGACGGTTACGTTCAACCCTATGGAAATAGCTCAGAACATGAAGCAGAACGGCGGATTCATTCCGGGAATCAGACCGGGCAGAGCTACCGTAGAATATCTCACCAGGGTAATGAGCAGAATTTCCTTCGTGGGAGCAATCTTCCTGGCTGTAGTTGCAACCCTTCCTACTATCGTAGGTCAGCTTACGGGAATGAACATCCACTTCGGCGGAACTTCACTTCTGATAGCTGTAGGTGTGGCAATCGACACCATGAAGCAGCTGGAAAACCAGATGGTTATGAGAAACTACTCTGGATTCCTTAAATAAGAGGAGATGGAACAAATGCTTAGAACAATTCTGTTAGGGCCTCCGGGAGCCGGTAAAGGCACTCAGGCTGTAAAAATAGTGGAAAAGTACGGTATTCCTCATATTTCCACAGGAGATATATTCCGCGAGAACATAAAGAACGGAACTGAGCTTGGAAAGAAGGCTCAGGAGTACATGAACAGAGGAGAGCTGGTTCCCGACGAGCTGGTAGTGGAAATCGCCACCGACAGGCTCTTAAAGGACGACTGCAAAGACGGCTTCCTTCTGGACGGATTCCCGAGAACGGTATTTCAGGCTGAGAAGCTGGACGAGTTTCTCAAGGCTCACGGCCAGAAGCTGGACGTGGTAATCGATATCGAAGTGGAAAAGCAGGAGCTGCTTACCAGACTTACTGGAAGACGTGTTTGCAAAAAGTGCGGCGCAAGCTATCACATCGTGAACATACCTCCTAAGAAAGAAGGCATTTGTGACATCTGCGGCGGCGAACTCTTCCAGAGAGACGACGACACCGTAGAGACCGTTGAGAACAGAATAGAAGTCTACAAGGCTCAGACGATGCCGCTGGTGGACTACTATAAGAAGGCAGGCAACCTTGCCGAAATCGACGGATCAGGTGATCTCGACAGGGTATTTGCGGATATCGTAAAAGCGCTGGGTGAGTAAGATGATAGTCATCAAATCAAAAGAAGAAATAGGGCTTATGCGTGAGTCGGGCAAGGTAACGGGACATGTTCTCAACGCCCTTGCCGACTACATAAAACCGGGGCTGACCACTTTGGACGTTGACGATTTTGTCCGTGAGATAATCACGAGCCATAAGATGATTCCGACGTTCAAGGATTACGGCGGCTTCCCGGGAAACGCCTGTGTTTCGATAAACGACGAAGTAGTACACGGGATTCCTTCGGCGGACAGAGTCCTTCAGGAGGGCGATATCGTCAGCGTGGACGTAGGCTCTACCTACAAAGGCTATGTCAGCGACGCCGCAAGGACGTATCCTGTGGGCAAGATAAGCGAAGAAGCCCAGCGGCTTATAGACGTAACACGCCAGAGCTTCTTTGCCGGCATAAAGTACGCCAGAGTCGGATACAGACTTTCCGACATTTCTCACGCTATACAGTGTGAGGCGGAAAGCGCAGGTTTTGCTGTAATAAGAGATTTCGTAGGCCACGGAGTCGGCAGGGAACTTCACGAAGACCCTCAGATTCCAAACTACGGAAAGCCGGGCAAGGGACCGCGCCTTGCAGAGGGAATGGTCTTTGCCATAGAGCCGATGATTGCCGAGGGCACTTACGAAGTTGAGACCCTGGGCAACGACTGGACCGTCGTAACGGCGGACGGAAAGCTTTCGGCACATTACGAGAATACTGTGGTTATAAACGATGGTGAGCCTGAGCTGCTTACATTGATATAGGAAGAGGTGTAAACCAAATGGCTAAGAAAGATGTAATCGAGGCAGTCGGAACGGTTGTAGACGCCCAGCCTAACGCCATGTTCAAGGTCAGGCTTGAAAACGGATTCGAGGTGCTGGCGCATATTTCCGGCAAAATAAGAATGAACTACATAAGAATTCTCCCGGGAGACAAGGTCAAGGTGGAGCTTTCCCCTTACGACCTGACCCGCGGCAGAATCATATGGAGAGATAAATAGTCATTAGACCAGGCAGAATGGAAGGAGTTTTAATATGAAAGTAAGAGCATCCGTAAAGCCAATCTGCGAAAAGTGCAAGGTTATCAAGAGACACGGTAAAGTAATGGTCATCTGCGAGAACCCTAAGCACAAGCAGAGACAGGGCTAAAAGCCAGTTTAATTTCGCTGCACGAACCGGGTATGCAGCGTGTAAGATAATATTTGTTTTTTAGAGCGCCTGTCTATATCACCCCCGGAAAGGTGACGGAAGATAGGAGAAGGAGGAAACGTATGGCTCGTATAGCCGGTGTAGACTTACCAAGAGAAAAGAGGGTAGAAATCGGTTTAACTTACATTTACGGTATAGGCAGACCTACCTCGCTGGCAATCTTAGAGAAGGCCGGAGTAAACCCTGACACCAGAGTTAAGGACCTCACAGAAGATGAGGCCGGCAGAATCAGAAAGATTATCGACAGCGAATACGCAGTTGAGGGAGATCTCAGAAGAGAAGTTTCCATGAACATCAAGCGTCTCATGGAAATCGGAAGCTACAGGGGCATCAGACACAGAAGAGGCCTTCCTGTAAGAGGTCAGAAAACCAAGACTAATGCCAGAACCCGCAAAGGTCCAAAGAAGACCGTGGGCAGAAAGAAAAAATAAGAAGGAGGTAGGAAACAATGGCTAAAGCTGTAAAGAAGACAGTCAGAAAAAAGAAAAGAGAACGCAAGAACATTGAAAAAGGCCAGGCACATATCCAATCCACCTTTAACAATACTTTAGTTACTCTTACAGATTCAAACGGTAATGCACTTTCATGGTCCAGCGCAGGCTCCCTGGGATTCAAGGGTTCCAGAAAGTCTACTCCGTTCGCCGCACAGATGGCAGCTGAGACTGCTACAAAGGCTGCAATGGAACACGGACTCAAGACCGTTGAAGTTTTTGTAAAGGGTCCGGGTGCAGGAAGAGAAGCCGCTATCAGAGCGCTTCAGGCTGCTGGTCTTGAAATCACAATGATTAAAGATATAACACCGATTCCGCATAACGGATGCAGACCACCGAAGAGAAGAAGAGTGTAATAGGAGGGTATAAAAATGGCAGTAAACAGAACACCTGTCCTCAAGAGATGTCGTTCCCTCGGAATCGACCCTGCATACCTTGGAATCAGCAAAAAGTCCAAGAGACAGGTTAAGAGGACTAACAGAAAAATGAGCGAATACGGACTTCAGCTTCGCGAAAAGCAGAAGGCCAAGTTCATCTACGGCATATTAGAGAAGCCGTTCAGAAACTACTACGAAAAGGCAAAAAAGATGAACGGAATTACAGGTACAAACCTTATGGTTCTCCTGGAATGCCGTCTCGATAATGTTATATTCAGACTGGGCCTTGCAGCTACCAGAAAGGAAGCAAGACAGCTCATCGTTCACGGTCACTTCACCGTAAACGGAAAGAAAGTAAGCTCCCCTGGACTGCAGGTTAAGCCGGGCGATGTAATCAAGGTAAAGGAAGCCAGCACCAAATCTCCTAAGTTCAAGGAAATCAGAGATATGGTAGTTACCACTCCTTCCTGGCTGACAGTAGACGTTGACAAACTCGAAGGTAAGATATTATCCGTGCCTGAGAGAGATGAAATCGACACACCTGTTGAAGAGCAGCTTATCGTCGAACTGTACTCCAAATAATAAGAAAGCAAAGGCCGTTATTATTACTTTGGAAGAAAGAGGAGGTTTTTTAAGTGATAGAAATCGAAAAACCAACAATATCAAAGACTGTGGACGAAAGCGCACATTACGGCAAGTTTGTCTTAGAGCCGCTTGAAAGAGGCTACGGCCTTACCTTAGGTAACAGCATGAGGAGAATCCTCCTCAGCTCTCTTCCGGGTGCAGCGGTAACATCCATCAAGATTGACGGCATACTCCACGAATTCTCAACTATTCCGGGAGTAAGAGAAGATGTAACGGAAATAATTCTGAATCTGAAAAAGCTTGCAATCAGATTAAACGGGGAAAGCACAAAGCGTGTTATCATAAACGCGGTGGGACCTAAAGAGGTTACCGCTGCCGATATTATCGGAGACTCCGAGCTTGAAATATTCAATCCGGATCTTCACATAGCGACTCTTGAAGAAAACGCAACTCTCGTTATGGAGCTGAACCTGGCAAGGGGCAGAGGCTACGTTCCCGCAGAGCAGAACAAGACCGAAACCACTCCGATTTCAGTTATTCCGGTGGATTCCATCTTCACCCCTGTGAAAAAGGTGAACTACACCGTTGAGCACACCAGAGTAGGTCAGGTTACCGACTACGACCGTCTCATTCTCGAAATCTGGACCGATGGATCCATCTCTCCTGAAGAAGGAGTGTCCATCGGAGCAAAGATCATGCAGGAGCATCTGAACCTGTTCATCAAGCTGGACGATGCGACTGACGGCATGGAAATCATGGTGGAAAAGGAAGAAGATCAGAAGGAGAAGGCTCTCGAAATGACTATTGAGGAACTGGAACTTTCCGTTCGTTCCTTCAACTGCCTGAAGAGAGCATCCATAAACACCGTCGAGGAACTGACCGAGCGTACCGAAGAGGATATGATGAAGGTGAGAAACCTCGGCAAGAAATCTCTTGATGAAGTGAAGGCCAAGCTTGCAGAGCTGGGACTCAGCCTCAAGCCGACCGACGAATAGAAGTCAATGCTACGAAAGGAGAAACAAGATGCCAGGATATAGAAAGCTGGGCAGACCGACAGCTCACAGAAAGGCTATGCTTAGAAATCTTGTAACCGATCTCTTTAGAGAGGGCAGAATTTCTACTACCGACTGCAGAGCTAAGGAAGCCAGAAGAGAAGCAGAAAAGCTTATCACATTGGCAAAGCGCGGCGATCTCCACGCAAGGAGACAGGTGCTTGCCTACATATACGACGAGTCCGTTGTAACTAAGCTGTTTGAGGAAATCGCTCCTAAATATGCTGAGAGAAACGGCGGATATACCAGAATCCTCAAGCTGGGACCTCGCAGAGGCGACTGCGCTGAGGTGGTATTCCTCGAACTCGTTTAATAACCGCTGAAAAGCTTACAGGCTTCGCGTACGGAAAACGTATGCGGAGCCTTTTTAAATGCCGCTATATAATGGCGCGGCTGGCGCGGCGCCTCTATCTACGCAGCGCGTCGCCCCTGCGTGGTATGGCATGGCGTCTCAGCGTGGCATGGCCATGGCGTCTCCGTGTGTCCGCCGCCCCTGCGCTGCATAGTGCCCGATGCTCGGATTCGGTCCATTTTTCAAGACTTACGAGTACAAAAATGCTCGTTTCTACATGAATATATGTCTGAGCCGACCACGGCAACCCTGAAAAACAGAGCTTTGGTGGTACTATTCAGGTCATATGGTGCGATTTCCTAGCACTTTCGTGCTCGGATTTTTAGAAATTTGGACAGAATCCGAGCTTCAGCACGCTTTGTCGCATTTTGGCACATTTTGTCGAGCCTGCCCGTGACGTAATGGCCAGGTCAAAATATTTAGAAATATTAAGAAAAATTAAGTTTAACCCTGTGTGTCCAGCTGATATAATCTAATCATAAGAGACAGAGAGGGGCTTAAAGATGAACAATGAAAGAAATACAGACAACACCCTGACGAAAAGAGGAAAGATTATCATAGCAGTCTTCATCGTGCTGGTTTTCGCATTTCTACTGTGGTGGAGGGTGCCCAGAAGCTTTGAAGGAATAACGGGATTTAGGGGAATCCAGCCGGAGATGATTTCCTGCATGATTTCACCTGAAGATATCGACGGAGCTTATGCGCGGGTTGTGATTACAGATCCGGAGGAGACGACCACCGTAATAAGCTACCTGAAATCGTCAAAATACATACCGGATGTACGGTATCCGCTGAGAGACAGCGTGGTTTCCAGCGATGCCTACGACGGGAGAACCATTCACATGTCCATTTCGGACCCGGAGAATGAATACTGGAAGTATCGGATTTCGTTTATTGACTCAAAAGTCATGGCAGTTGACGTCTTTGACCTTGAAACGGGCAGCGACGGAGGGGTATATGTGCCGCTGGAGTCTGCACTTTTTGACAGATTATACAGCTACATAGAGAGACTTGAGCCTGAGGAGATTACGGAGGAGACGCAGGAATGATGCACGGAGAAACAGGGGACAAAGTGAGCAGAAAGTACAAAGCGCTTTTCGGACTTTCCATTGGAATCGCCGTCACATCGGCTTTCAGCGGGGATCTGCTGGGAAGCGAACTGGGAGTCAATTTTGTGGCAGGGATAATCGGAAATATATGCAACATAGCATATGGAGTAATCCTCGTCCAGATGGAAAAAGTGTGCAGAAGGTACTGGAGGGCGGGAATGACCCTGCTCATAGGGGCGGAAGTTATGCTCCTTCTCGATATATTTGCGGATACCGACGTAATGGAAATTGCATCGGGTGTATATGCAGGCATGGCAATAGTAGCTTTGACCGGCGCCGTATCTCTGGCTGCGACCATACTGGTGCTCTACGCCACCTATTCTGAGTACAAGGTCCACTCTGAGGTGATGGAGGAGATGGGAAATTCGCTGTCCCGAAAGTGGATGAGTCTGTGGGCTTACACGATTACAGGAAACATACTTATGCTTTTCGCAGTTATTACGCTGATGGGATACGTATTTGCGTTTGCGACAATACTGACGATTATATCTTCGGTGATGCTTATTGCGGTGTCCATAGTCAGGTTTGTGTATCTTTACAGGACGATGAAAGCGTTCCAGACCCGGGAAGCCCGGGATTAAATGAGACACAGACGATGTTTTCGTTGATGTGGAACTGAGAAAGGATGTGAAGTCATGAGCGTTGAAACAGCAAGAGAGCTGAGCAGAAAAATTAATGTGCTGTTCTGGGTATCGGTGATAATGGTAATTGCAAATGTGCTCAGTGAAGACTTTGTAAACGAAATCATAGGGTTTTCATTTGCCGGAAACATTGCGGCTGCCGTCTGTGATATAGTGTACGCCGTTATCCTGATACAGATAGGCGGTATTAACGGAAACTACAGGAAGTCTGGAATAGCATCCCTTGCAATCGGAGCTCTGGGCATTCTTTCGCTTCTGATAGCGGGAGTATCCATATCCGGTGAACTTGGTCTGCTGGTTATGTTTATTATCATGGCGATAGCAATTGTGGTGTTGGTTATAGGCATTTACGGCATATACTGCGAATACAAGGGCCACTCAGAAGTCCTGGAAAGTCTTGATAAGAAACAGTCCGAAGCATGGGAAAAGCTTTGGAAGTGGAATATCGCAGGATATGCATGCATGGCATGCGGCATGATTTTCGTTACGCTTTCTGTAATTCTGGCACTGATATGCGCTTTTGCAGGTGCAGTCATCACGTTCGTAGTCGGTATAGTCAAACTTGTTTACCTGCACCGCATGGCTGCTTTTCTAAACGGTTACGATGGAACAGTATCTGAAAGGGCGGCTAGCGAAACGCCTGCCGGAGCAGCACAGACGTCATACGTATATGCAAAACCCGTAAAGGCGCCGGGAGATGAAGAGACCGGAAAGGGGAATGATACTGATGAAGGAGACGGAGAGAAAGGATTGCAGTGAAAATGCAGGAAGGCTATATGGGGGCAGGAAGAAGCTGATAGCCGGTGTGGCTCTTCTGACAGTCATAGCGGTATTCATCGCCTGGGTTTTCGTGCCTAGGAGTTTTGAAGGAATAACGGGAGTAGAGAGTACTGAAGGACTGCGTATCGGTTGCAGCGTGCAGCGAGATACATTTCTGGAAGATTACAGGTTTAAAGAGCTGAGCACCTCGAGAGAGACAGGCGATGTAATGAGCATCCTGACTTCATCCGGTTATAGAAAAGACATACGCTACCCGTTTTCCAATTCGGCAATTTCGACACAGGCTTTTGACGGCAGAAACATGCGGCTGGATTTTTACGACTCGGCGGCGGAAAGGTATATATGTCACATATATCTCATAGACGCAGGGGTTTTGGAGGCCATCTCTTATGAAGATGGCGGAGGGGAGAAAAGCAGAACCTATGTGCCGACAAACTCTGAGATGTTTGACAGACTTTACGAGTATCTGGACGACATGGCGGTATAACAAAATGAGCGGATTCCTGGCAGCGGGAATCCGCTTTTCGACCTTAGGCGCAAAAAGAGGACATCAGGTCGAACAGATTTTCGATGTGAACTGAAGATTTGCAGTTTGAGGTCGAACTTTTAAGGCTTATGACGGCTTCAACAGGGAGATTTGTTCGACCTGAAGTGTAATTTAAGGCTTCCACATCGAAAAAACGTTCTGTCTAAAGCTCGATAATCGGGCGTCAGGTCGAACATGGCCTCGAAACTATAAGCATGGCACTGAGAAGACGTGACGGCACTAAACCATAATCGCACCCCCCTGATTTTTCCGCACGAGCCTATTGACAACAGGCGTTTACCGTGGTAGACTTTACATTGTCGCTAGTTTAATGAGTTAAAGCGATAAAGCACGAGAAAATGCCAATAAATGCTAAATGCTCAATGCCAAATGCTGAGCATTGACGCTGAAAAGCGGCTCGCGCATGATAACTTAAGCTACACGGAAAGGACGAAAAAAGATATGAAGAAGAAATTACTTGCAGTTTTCATGGCAGCAGCCATGGTTCTGGGAATGACAGCTCTTACGGCGTGCGGAAGCGATGACGCAGCCAGTGAAGGCGGCGATGCTGAAAGCGATGCAGCGGAATCCGATGGCGGTACTATAGTAGTGGGCATCGATGACACGTTTGCGCCTATGGGATTCAGAGATGAGGATGGAAATATTGTAGGATTTGATATCGACCTCGCCAATGCCGTAGGCGAGCAGCTGGGCATGGATATGGAATTTAAAGTTATAGACTGGGATGCCAAGGAAATCGAGCTTAAGGCGGGAACTGTAGACTGCCTGTGGAACGGACTTTCCGTAACTCCTGAGAGAATGGAGGCTATGGCATTTTCCAATAAGTACCTTAACAACAAAATAGTCCTCATGTCCCTTGCGGATTCCGGAATCGACGTAACTTCAGGCGAGGAACTTGCGGACCTTAAGATAGGAACTCAGGTTGACTCTTCTGCACTGCAGATGCTTCAGGCTGACCCTGCTTATGACTCGTTTGCGGGAAACATCACGGAATACGACACCTATGATCTTGCGATAATGGATCTTAAGGCCGGAAGAGTAGATGTAATCGCAGTGGATCAGGTTCTCGGCGAGTACACCAACAATAACCTTGGCGGCGAGATGAAAGAATGCACTTACGACCTGGGAGACGATTTCTACGCTATAGGATTTGCAAAGGATAACACGGAGCTGAGAGACAAGGTAAACGATGCTCTTCAGGCTCTCGTGGACGACGGAACGGCTGCTGAAATAAGCGACAAATGGTTCGGTAAGGACATAGTAATCTGCGAGCCTATAGAATAAGGACAGCGCCGTGCACATCACGCGGCGTGCCGGATGCCAGCGTTTAGGGCATGCAGCCCAGGCACCGGGCTTTCTGCCGCGCGCCTTCCGCACCGGGCGCGCACCAGACGGCACTTGATAAAACGCGCAGCAGATATTATAATAATCCGGCGGGGTAAATTGCCCCGCCTAAACTATGAATGGGAGCAGGAAATATAAATGGCTGAATATTTCTCACAGTTTATGCCCTTTATGGTAACGGGCGTAAAGACTACGATAATTCTTTTCGTTATAACCCTGGTTCTTTCTCTGCCTCTGGGCCTTCCCATAGCCCTTGGAGAAAGGAGCAGGTTTAAGCCTTTAAGCTGGATATGCAAATTCTACGTATGGGTGTTCAGAGGAACGCCGCTGATGCTGCAGCTGTTCTTCTTCTACTTTTTCTTCCCGTTTACACTTGATATTACGATTCCGGCTCTGCCTACAGCCTGCATAACCTTTGTCCTTAACTATGCGGCATATTTTGCGGAAATATACAGAGGCGGAATAAACGGCATAGACAGAGGCCAGTACGAGGCGGCCTACGTTCTGGGACTTTCGAGAGGCCAGACCATGAAGGACATCATACTCCCTCAGACCATGAAGACCATACTGCCGCCGGTGGTAAACGAGGCTATAACCCTCGTAAAGGATACGGCTCTTGCCTCCAGCATAGGAGTTATCGAGCTTATGAAGGCGACACAGAGCGCCGTAAACAGGGAGACGGACATATCCATATTCTTCTGGGCTGCGGCCATATATCTTGTAATGTGCAGCGTCCTCACCCTTGCTGCCGGAAGGATCGAGAAGTACTTCATGAGATACGATGCAAAGGAGGAATACTGATGAGCCAGACCATCCTGAAGATGACAGACATAGTGAAGGATTTCGGAGACCTCAGAGTGGTCAAAGGGGTCAGTCTTACCGTGTCAAAAGGTGAAACCGTCGCAATAATAGGGCCTTCAGGCTCCGGAAAGAGCACCCTCCTTCGCTGCATAAACGGACTTAACAAGGTGACATCGGGAAATATAGAGCTTAACGGAGAAACGGGAATGGTGTTTCAGCACTTTAACCTTTTTCCTCACATGACCTGCCTGGAAAATATAACGTACGCTCCGGTGAAAGTGAGAAACATGGACAGGGACGAGGCGAAAAGGAGAGCCATGGAGCTCCTTAAGATGGTAGGCCTTGAGACAAAGGCTGACGTGTATCCGGCTCACATTTCCGGAGGACAGAAGCAGAGGGTGGCCATAGCGAGAGCCCTTGCCATGAACCCGGATCTGATGCTTTTCGACGAGCCCACATCGGCTCTCGACCCTGAGATTACGGGGGAAGTTCTCAACGTAATGAAAAAGCTGGCCGAGGAGCACACCACCATGATAGTGGTGACCCACGAAATGGGTTTTGCCAGAGAAGTGGCAGACAGGGTAATCTTCATGAACGACGGGGAAATAGTCGAAGAGGGAAGGCCGGAGGAAATATTCAACAATCCGAAGTCTGAAAGACTGAAGGCTTTCCTTAAATCCATAATCAGATCCTGAAAACTGAAACAGCAGAACTTTAAAGCCGCGCGCCTACTTGCAGGAAGCGGCTTTTTTTTGTAGAATTAATGTGCAGATTTTAGAACACATTTTGATTTATACGGGGGAATCAGCTTTGGAAAGACAGAATGCCTATACGGTAGAGCAGCTTATGGACAACCTTAAGATGGGAGTTATCTTCCTGGATGAAGACGGCGTAATAAGGATGTGCAACCACCGGGCGGAGGAGTTTACGGGAATAGCCATCAGCGCCGGGGAATCCCACCCGGCAGGCAGAATAGAGGAAGGGGATATCGTCATAATCGCAGACAGCAAGCTGGGGGGAGACGACGGAAACCTTTCCCTTGAGGACCTTAAAACCATTAACATAAAGGACGGGGAAATAAGGGAAGGCGACGTTTTAATCGCCATTGGCGTATATAAGAACAAAGAAGTAAGGCCCATATGCAAA
>CASFAX010000008.1 GCA_949292945.1 uncultured Bacillota bacterium
AAACACAGAGGATAGTATACCGTAAAAAAGCTCCCCCGAAAAGTTCCATAGTTAACGTTCCGTTTTTGCGATTTCGGGCCGTTAGATAAATAATTGACCCCTTTTTAATGATCGCAGTGGTGATTCTTTTCACAGGCAGCGAGACTGTAGCGCCTTCTTCTTTTAAATCCGCCATAGGAAGAAAGAGGGATATCGCCGCGGGAATCTGCGGATTCGTTCTCTGCATACTGGCTCTGTTTGACCTCCTTCCGGTCGTGTACCTTGCCGGCTTAATATTTATTTTCATGGCTGTCTGGGATAAGAAAGTTCTCTTTCAGGTGGACTATTCGCTGCTTCTCACATTTATCGCATTTTTCATCTTCATAGGAAACACCGGGTCTTTGGAGATAGTTCAGGATTTCATTTCAAAGACGGTGGAAGGGCATACACAGCTCACCGCCATCGTCGCAAGTCAGTTCGTAAGCAACGTTCCGGCTGCGCTTCTTCTTTCCGGATTTACCGACAACTGGGAACAGCTTATAATAGGTTGCAACCTGGGAGGGCTGGGGACGCTGATAGCTTCCATGGCAAGTCTCATATCCTATAAGTTTATCGCCGAGGACTATCCCGAGCTGAAAAAGAAATACCTGATCGTGTTTACGGCATTTAATGTAGTCTTTCTGGCAGCGCTTCCCATAGCAGGGAAATTCCTCTAAAGAATCAAAACAGAGAATCGGAACAAATTTTCAACTTCAAAACGAATTTAAAACGAACAAATGTTCACTTTGCTCTTGACAGCGAACAAACGTTCTGCTAATATGTTCTTACAGAAAAAGAACATACGTTTGCGAAGGGCGGGTGAAACCATGACACGTAACGAATATAACAGACAGCACGGAAAGAGATACAGAATAGCATCCAGAGCGAAGTTTACCATATCCATGGCTATAGTGATTCTCATGTCCATATTCATCATTACCACTTTGGCCGGTTTTAACGATGTAAGCGGTTCCACCGTGGATAAATTCGAATACAGAACCGTATACGCCGGAGAAACCCTGTGGTCCATAGCGTCCGATTATAACGACGGATCCGAGGACATCCGCCAGACCATATACGATATATGTCAGGCTAACGATGTTACTGCGGAAACTTTGGCTGCAGGCCAGGAGCTGGTAATACCGCTCTAAATTCGAGGCTCTAATTTGCGTTTTAAGCGATTTTTTCTAATGGGGTGATATTCCCATACCTTTAAAAAAGCCTTCATTTTACCAAACCTTATAAATTGAAAAATAATCCCTTAGGTCAGGCCGTTCACATGCATAAGCGTAAGACTTGCAGCAGTGAAACAGGCCATGACAGCCGGGGATTATTTTTATGGGAAAGAGATTTTAAGATAGGCCGCCGAGCGCAGTTAGACTTTCTCTGAGCAAATCGGCGATTCGGTTGAAAGAAATTCTATCATTCATAGCGTTATGCCAATTATGGTTTACTTTTTTGGTTCACAACGTGCTGGATAAGATATAAATCTCACGTACTTTTTATTCTTATCCTGTAACTCTCATTTTGAAAATGACACCGATTCCGGCTACAACTATTCCCAAAATTATGTTTTTAGGAATAGTTAGGTCTCTTGCCCACTATCACATTATGACGGCTTTGTACCACTCCATGTTTCTATCGGTCGGATTATATTCCTTTACCATTTCGAAAAAGTCTTCAATAAGAGTTCCTCTGAAGTGCTGGCTTAATATCTCTCCGTCGTCTTTAAGTTTTACCATATGATAAATGCCTGTCTCTTCATCAAATGATTCTTTGATGAACTTAAATCCCTTGACGGTATCGTCCTTTAAGTGAAACTCGATACTATATACATTGTAACCGCCTTTTGCCTGTCCAAGCTGTGTACCTTCAGACTCGCAGCGATTTATGGCACGTATCAGGGATTCAATATCCCCTTCCTCATATACGCATGTTTTATCGAATTCCGCCTCTATGGTAAGCTCCGCAAATTTGACATCTGAGGCTTTGATATCTACACCGGTAAACGTTCCTAAGACGAATACGCGGATAAGGACAGCTGCCATTATAAGTCCAATCACGGACACCAGCTTCATTTTCCTATTTATAACCATATGCAATAAGCCTCTTAAAGTTCAAGATATTTTGTGATATTATATTTATTACCGCTACTCAACGCACTATATTGGATTTCTTTATCGATTGCTTTAGCAGAAACTTCTAAGGTTCTATATCCACTACTGTAAAGCGGATCCATTATATAAACAAAATAGGTAGTGGATGCCGATACAGAGTTCACACTATATCCTCTAACCACAATAAAATGCCCTGAGATTAAATTATAGCTAACATAAGAAGCTATAGGGTTATTTGCCTTAATGTTTCTCTGAACATCACTCATCTTTAATGCAAAACTATTTGTTGATGTTGAAAGGTTATACTTGTCAGATAGTATTTGCTTTGATGAAGATTCAGTAAAATTAGGATCTATGTTAATTTCAACATTTATTTTTTTTACTTCATCACCTAAATATACCAACTGACAGTCATTAGTAAAAACTATGCATACAGCTTCATGTAGTTTATAACTTGTGTTCAACTCAGAAACAAAAGCTTCACTGTACTCTAATAACACTTCATTCTCAGAACCTAGTCTAGCGATAATTATTCCTATCACATTCTCATTAAAAATAACAGGATAATACTTCACACTGGCAATTTCAATCATGTTATCGACATAATTATAAACCGGAATAGAATTACCAAGATAATAAGTTCCCGAGTTATCTAAATTCGAATATTCTCCACTAACTCGAGCAGCTTCCATAATCCCAGGTGCTTTATCTAATACAATTTCATCGATAGTAACGGATGCATCTTCCATCACTTCATTTACAGCATGGCCTGTATCAGCCTCCACAACCGTAAAACTTAATGAGCATACAACTACTAATGTAAGTAATTTCGCTATACGCTTTTTCATAGTACGCACCTCCTTCGAAATAATATAATTTAAAATTTCCTTATATTTACATTATATTATATTCTGAAAATAATGCAACTGTTTTTTGTATTTTCAAAATTTAATATTATTTACAATGGGATCTGAATTAGTCTGATTCACCGTTAAACGGACATCTCCTGCCGAGGCACTGATTGTTTTCATGAGAACGGCTGCATTTTATTTCGGATATGTCCATCTTTACGCCCAGGTTTTCCTCTATGAACTTTACGGCTTCCGTCAAAGCCAGATACGAATTTCTCTTGCAGCACCTCGGACCTCCGATGGCGCCAATGGCGGCTAAGGATCTGGATGTCATTAAATTAGATAATCCCCAGGTTTCTATCGCTAATGGCGTAGATCCGGTTACGATGGATACGAATATGCCCGCGCTGATTCCCGCTCCGCATGCACCCCAGAATCCGCAGGCGCCTCCGGGCACTTCCCTGCCCCTCTCCTGCATTTCAAAAAGCGCCTTTTCAAGGTCTATTCCGCCGCCTGCATTTCTGTAAGCTGTAAGCAGCGCAGAGCCTACCATTATGTGGTGTTCAGGTCCGTGCATGTGGCAGAATTCCATGTTCATTAGCCTATCCATTATCTCGATGGGATTTCTCGATTTCTCCTGCATACAGGCTGAAATAACCGCATCTATGCCACTTTCATGACAGCTGCTGCACACGAAGTGACCATTTGCGCACTTTGTCCGTGTCATTTCCTTTTTATGACATATTTCACATTCCATCTCTACGCCTTTTTCCATATACTCAAGCGGCGCGCCGCAGATTAAACATTCATCTTTCATTATTTCCTACTTTCCAAAATATTACTTTGATGACTAAATATTTTTCAGTGATTCAGGCAGAACTGCCCTTACCGGTGAAGCTTTATAATCCTTAATATTTCTGGTTACTATAAAATCTGCCCCTATTCTCTTAGCTGTCATAGACATGACGGCATCTTCAAAGTCTTTCATATCTGCAGCAAGAGCATTCATACAGTCGTCTGACCCGGTATCTATAAGAACAAACAGCTCCAACAGCTTATTGATTATGTCTTTTACTTTGCCTGTACTGTGAACCGACTTACGAGCAAAGTAATAGACATCACATAACTCCTTCGCGGTTATGCAGCCTTCAATCCGCCCTCCGGCCACAGCCTTGAAAATCTCGAAGGAATTGTGAAAAAACGGTTCTCTTTTCTGCAGTACATCTATGATTATACAGGTATCTACGACTACTCTCATAACTTGGATAACCTTTCCTCCATAACCTCGTCATAGGAAATATCATCAGGAATTACGCCGATAAGAGATTCCGCTACTTTTATCCTGCTTTCGTAAGGATTCGACAGCTTGGAAACCACTTTACCGTTTTTCGTAATAAATATATCCTCCTGACTTGATTTAGCAATATACGTAGCCAGGTTCTCCCTTAATTCAGAAGTTGTAATGTACATATTGCGACCTCCTTTGTACATATATTATACGCAAAGTGTACAAGAAAATCAATACCATTGTACTGTAACGAATACAAAAACTGCCGGAGAAAAATCTCCGGCACAAATTGGATACATTTATCATCTCAATAGCTTACTTTCCGAAATAAGCTGCTATTTCTTCCATCCTTCCCGTCTGATTGACACCGAACGGACAGCGGGAATCGCAGTGGCCGCACTTGATGCAGTCTTTTGCGGTTTTTTCAAGGTTCATATAGTGGTCGCGCGCCAGTATATCTCTCGTCATTGAAAGATCATAGTACTTGTTTATGAGTCCTACGTCAAGACCTGCCGGACATGGCTGGCAGTGATTGCAGTAGACACATGCTCCTTTTGTCTCCTTTGGCGTGTAGGAACCTATTACAGAGTAATCCCTCTCCTCTTCCGACGCGTCGAGATAGCCTAAAACTTTTCTCAGGTCCTGCCTGTTTCTGCATCCCGGTAGGACAGTCATTACTCCAGGACGATCCAGAGCGTACTGAATGCACTGATATTCACTCATAGCCACGCCAAAAGGCGAAGTTGCGCCGTCGAGAAGCTGACCGCCGCAGAAAGGCTTCATCACCGTTATTCCGACACCTTCCGTCTCGCACCTTCTGTAAAGGTCATATCTCTCGTTTCCGGAACCGAAAGCGTAATCACCGTGATTATAGTCGTAGGCCGGATTTATGCTGAACATGAGGACATCGATAATATTCATGTCCATAACCATACCTGCGATTCCCGGAGTGTGGGTTGAAAGGCCTATGTGGTGTATGACGCCCTGCTTTTTAAGTTCCTTTATGTAGTCTATGGTTCCTGCGTCTGTGGCCTTCTGAAGATCCGCTTCCTCGTCGATGCAGTGAATAAAACCGAAATCTATGTAGTCCGTCTTAAGACTTTCAAGCTGCCAGTCTATGGATTTTTTAATATCGTCAAGGTTCAGGGTCCATCCGTACTGACCCGTGGTGTAATCCGCCCCGAAGTGAACCTGATAATATACTTTTTTCCTGTCGGCTCCGCTTCCTATAACCGTACCGTATGGTCTGAAAGCCGAAGCATGACCTGCCGCCATATCAAAGTAATTCACACCCTTTTCAACGGCTTCTGCAATAGTTGCCTCCATCTCTTTCTCATCGGATTCGCCTAACGAACTGTTTCCGAAACCTATAATGCTTATATTCTCTCCTCCGTGAGGAAGCTTTCTATATTCCATAGTCATCATCTCCTCGCATAATATCTGTAAAAATACGTCCTTATATATTATAACCGCACTCAGCGATATAATCTAATGCCTAAATATAATACCGACGCATACGTAAAAGGCATAACAAAAAACCGGAGCAGTATATACTCCGGCATCAGTTAAGTCTTTCAGCCTACAGATAGCATACCTGTATCACGTAGAAGTAGTGCAGTATGCTTCCTGCAAGAACGAAGAGGTGCCATACGAAATGCATGTACTTCTTCTCCGGATGCGCGTAAAACGCGATTCCTGCCGTGTAGCACACTCCCCCGCCCACTAACAGGGCCAGCTGGCCCGGCGTAGAAATAGCGAGAAGCGGTTTGATCGCAAGAATTGCCATCCAGCCCATCACCACGTATAAAACCATGCTCAGCTTACCAAACCTCTCCAGGTCGATAAGGTTGCAAACGATTCCTATCACTGCGCACGCGGCTATTACGGTAAAGAGCGGAATTCCTATGGTATCCTTAAGCGCCACAAGGGTAATCGGCGCGTATGTGCCCGCTATGAGAAGGAAAATCGAACAGTGGTCGAATACCCTCAGCACCCTCTTTGCGTGGCCTTTCGGAACAGCATGGTATACGCAGGAAGCCGTATAGAGAACCGTAAGGCTTATTCCGTATATTACGGCCCCGGAAAGACCTCCCGATGAAGCCGCAAGGTATATCATCACAGCTGTTCCGGCCGCCGCCAGAAGCACTCCCAGTCCGTGGGATATTGAATTGGCAATCTCCTCTCCTAAACTCTGTCTCGGTAAAGTTACGGTAGTCATAACCGGTCATCTCCTTTTGATTGAAGTCAAAATCATTACATCTGGTATTTAATATTAGATTAACATATGTAGTGAATTATTTCAAGTGGCTTTAATAATTTTATTATTGAACAAAATCTTCCGACCGTGATATAATGGTGCCCGGAGGGATATAATTATGAATAACTCGGAAACAAAATATGTTGATAAACTGAAATCCTGGGCTGAAACAGTCGAAAAGCACCCTTTGCCAGACTGGGACGAGCTCCCGGAGCTGGAGCTTTACATGGATCAGGTAATTATTCTCACGGGCAGATATCTCGGATACATGGAGCCCCTTACGGGCGAGGACAAGCCTGTAACCCCGGCCATGATAAACAACTACGTCAAAATGGGACTTATGCCTCCTCCCGTAAAAAAGAAATACAGCCGCTGTCAGCTGGCATGCATAATTATAATCTGCATACTGAAGCGTTCCCTTACCATGTCGGCCATTCAGAAGATATTAAATAAGGATATGGCGCCAGCGGATATCGAAAGACTGTACCGGACCTTTACGGAAAACCGCTCCGCCGCCCTTTCCTATGTGACGGATCAGTTAAGGACACGAAAGGATAAAAATATCGCAGAAGACGAGGCGGACGGCGCATCTTATGTAGTACGACTTGCCGTTATCGCCGATTTCTGCAGGTTTTCTGCGGAAAAGCTGGCTGGTGACCTGAATATAGACGATAACAATGATTTAAAAGGAGATGACGAATAATGAAGTATGATTTTACTTCCATAATGGACCGCCACGGAAAAGACGCTATGGCCGTGGACGGTCTCGGAAAAGGCTTTGCGCCGGAACCGCCGGAGGAAGGCTTTGACGCAATACCAATGTGGGTTGCCGATATGAACTTCCCCGCCTGTCCTTCTATTACGGAATCAATGGTTAAACGTATCGAGCACCCGGCTTTCGGATATTTCGAGGCCACAGACGAATATTACAATTCTATTATCGACTGGCACGGAAAGAGAAACGGCGTTACGGGACTTTGCAGGGAACATATAGGATATGAAAACGGCGTGCTGGGTGGTGTCGTAAGCGCTCTTAACACCCTTTGCTCCAAAGGCGACAACGTGCTTCTCCACTCCCCTACCTATATCGGCTTTACTATGAGCCTTGAAAACAACGGCTACAACATAGTCCATTCACCTCTCGTCAAAGACGGGAACGGGATATGGCGTATGGATTTTGACGATATGGAAGAAAAAATCGTGAAAAACAGAATTCATGCGGCGATTTTCTGCAATCCCCACAACCCGTGCGGCAGAGTATGGGAACCGTGGGAAATCGAAAAAGCCATGGAGATATACAGAAAGCACGACGTATACGTCATTTCCGACGAAATATGGTCGGATATAATTCTTGAGGGACATAAGCACACGCCGACTCAGAGCGTTTCCGAAGACGCGCGGCAGCGTACCGTGGCCCTCTACGCCCCGTCAAAGACCTTCAACCTTGCGGGACTTGTGGGCTCTTATCACATCGTGTATAACAAATGGCTCCGAGACAGGATGGTCAAGGAGTCTTCCCTCTGCCACTATAACGAAATGAACGTTCTCTCGATGCACGCTCTTATCGGAGCCTATAGGGCGGAAGGTCATCTGTGGGTGGACGAGCTGAGACAGGTTATCACCGAAAACGTCAACTTTGCCTGCTCGTACATCGACGAGCATTTTGAGGGAGTAAGCGTATCAAAGCCTGAAGGGACATACATGCTTTTCGTGGACTGTACGGACTGGTGCGCAGCTCACGGAAAGACCATAGATGACGTGGAAAAAGCCGCATGGCGCGTGGGCGTGGCCGTCCAGGACGGAAGGATGTTCCACGGACCGTGTCACCTGAGATTTAACCTGGCCCTTCCTCTTTCCAGAGTGAAGGAAGCCTTTGAAAGGCTGGACAGATACGTGTTTAATACCGGACAAAAATAAGGAAATCCGGTAGTAAGGCCATAACAGCATACAAAGTGCCGGGCTGCATATAAAGATGCTCCCGGCATTTTTCAATATGTCATCTTTTCCGTCATTATTCCGAATCCCCGTTTTTTATCGGCTTCTCGCACCGTAAAATCTTGGGCTCTCAGCTTCCGCAGTCTCTTCCTCGTGACGGTAATCTACAGCTCTTGCAGACGTAAGAATTTCTTTCAAGTTCCACATCCATCAGTTCTGTGCACATTCCTTCAACGACACGTTTAAGGTTTAATTCACTGTCATCGTCGATTCCTTTCTGCAAAGACAAAGACAATCCGTAAAAGAGAAATTCATCGAGATTGATGCAGGTCTTTAATTCAAATCAAAGCTATATACAAAATACATTTTAATAATAAATAAAAAAATACATACGTTTTTCTTTACAGTCGGAAAAAAATATGGTAGACTGAAAAAGTAATTTATAGTTTTAGTATTGGGAGGTAGAGATGAAAAAAATTGTTTCCATTATTTTGACTTTATGTATCGTATCCATTAATTCAGTTTGTCCCTTAGCTGCACCTGAAGTTTCAGCGCCTTATCGAGTCCTTTCTACAACTTATAGCGAGAATCAAAGCTCCAATGTAATTAGGTTTGATACAGGCGAATTATGTACAATAAATATCAGCCAAGAAGACGAGACATTTACAGTATCCTTTTCTAGTATGTCAACATCTGAACAAGGATTTTTTAAAGTTAATCTTGAAGATCGAACTCTATATTCTTCAATAACTGGTAAAACAATTCCATTATATGAAGAAGGTAATGACAACAATATAAACGGTCCATTACGTGCACAGGCTACTCCTGGAGGTGGTGGCAGTTCTCATTTTCCGTTAGAAAAAGTAATCAAAATTTCAGATAAAACAATTCATGATGCTATAGGGGGTGCATTGACTAATGCATCTATAATCTCTTTGATTTTGTCATATTCAGCTGCTGCATTACCTACAGCAGCGGTCTTAGGCACTGTGGCGTTAGTAACTAGCTTCGTAACAAGTGGTGCCACACTTATTTTTAACAAAATTAAGCAGGGAAGCCCTAATCATGGTTTTAAAATTACCATGAAGCGAGTTACGGGGACAAAAAAGCAAGGTGGGAAAACCTATACATTTTACAAATATAACATTTCCGGTGTTACGAGGTATTAAAAATGTCAAAGCTTAATAAAGCGTTTTACTTATACGGGTTTCTGTATGTGCTGCTGGTACCTGTGTTAAATAGATTCAGCTGGTACTATACTTTAGCAGCGACCGCAGCACTGGGAGTAATATCTGTATATATATTTGTAAAGACTGTAAAATATAACTGGGAACCCAGGTACAGAAATTTAAATATATTATTCGTTCTCGTATTTCAGACTGTTGTGTTCATCTACGTCAGGATTCTGTAAACGACTCAAAAGCCGGAGCCTATCTCATAATGAAAGGCTCCGGCTCTTTTAGTGCGCCGCCAAGCGCACTAAAAAACCGGGACTTATGTGTTCCCGGTTTTCTTAAAATATCATCTTTTCATTTATCATGCCGAATACCCTCTCCGGCACGTTTTTGATATCGTGGACGGCAGAACTGGAAGAAGCGAACAGCCTGATCTTGACGTTAAGAGCCTTAAGCCTGCGTTTGAGACCGGAGCTGGAGGACTCACAGTTTTCCACGTTTTTCATCTTAAGGAAGACGCTTTTGACCTTGTAGCCGCCGGAGGAGATGTAAATCGCTTCGTCTGATGCGCTGATTGCAGTGTGAAGATAGCAGAGCCACCTGCCTGCGAGATACATTACGAGAAAAATCGCGAAAATCCATACGTCCTCAAGCCAGGCGGCCATGTCCATACCCGACACCACAAAGGCTGCAGCCGTTACGGATATGAAAAACGCCGAGCCGAAGGTGAGAAAGAAAAGCGGCGCCGCGTTCTTTGCAGGCCTTACGGGTTCATATGATCCGATGTCGCAGCCGAGGAAGCTGCTTACCGCTTCATTGGCGTCCTCTCTTTTCACAAAAGGCATCAGCAGGGGCTCCTCCGCGCTTGCCCCTCCTTCTCCGTATCCGACGGCATACACGTAAAGGCAGCCTTTCCCGACAAAGCGCATGAAAAGAGACTGTTCGAAATTGAAGCCGCTTATCTTCTCCTTTGGAAGCACGTAGTCCTTCTTATTCAGAAGCCCGTAGCTTATCCTTATATTTTTCTCATCTTCCCTTACGGTAAAGTTATAGTACCTTATAAAGGAACCGACAGCCCCTGCTACGGCGGAAAGTATGAAGAAAATCAGCGCCAGAACGAGAACGGTTTTGCCGAGACCGATTCCCAGGCCTATGAAGAAGTCTGCCGCCTGCTCCGTCAGATTTTCCGTGTTAACTATCCAGGAAAGATAAGTGCTTGCCGCTCCGTAAAGAGCAGAAGCCGCAGCAACGAGTTTCCAGAACATGGAGCCCTTTGATTTCAAAAGCCCCATGAGAAGAAGCTCTGAAGCCGGCGATATGTGGCGGACGCTGTATGATTCCCCGGCGACCGGCACTGCCTGAACGGCAGTCTCAATGTTTTCGGTGCCAGTCTCCGCTTTCTTATGTGATACGAGAATTATCTGAAGTTCCTCTGCCCTCTTCCCGCTAAATATCATGGAAATCTTGCTCTCCGTGCTGGAAAGATTGCTTCCGTTGTCCACGGTCAGTTTCTTTGCGCCGAAAATCCTGTAGAAGACTTTGGCCGAAACGTCCACGGAGGTAATAGATGAAAGAGGAACCTCCTGAACGGATTTTGATATGAAGCCTTTTCTGACGATAAGATGGTCGCCCTTTACCTCGTATGTAGTGCAGAGGTACGATATGATCCTTCCCAGAGGCCCGATGACAGCTATAACCAGAAGAACCGTGTTCTCTAAAAGCGCATCGATGTTTCCTCTGATGACGGCATATGCGATTGCAAGAATCGTAAGACTGAAGTCGGCAAGAAAGTTATCGAATATGTAAAGAGGGCTTCCCTTGACAGGTCCGAAATTCATTACAGAACCCCTCTTTCCGCCACTCTGCTGTAAAGCCGCGACTTAAGCTTATCGACTATGTCATTGGCGGTTTCTTCCGTAAGCCCCGGAATTTCATAGGTTCCGCTGGCAAGATTGATTTCCACCTTATACAGCCCGTAACGCTTCATTACAGGCCCCTGCTTCGTAGTTATGTCCTGAATTCTGATTACAGGCACAACCGTTTCGCTGACCCAGTGAACGCCGTGTCTTATGACAACTCTGTCGTCGGTGATATAATAGCCCCACTGTCTGTATTCAAGTCTGTTGAGAAAAAGCGGATCCGCCAAAGCCAGCACCAGCCAGATTCCGCACGCTCCGCAAATTAAAACCTTCCAGATGAGAGCAAGCCCCGAGGTAAGTGTAAAATACAGTATTACCCCTTCGATAACCACCGTTACGGCTATCAGAATAAAGCTGGAAGTCATCATACACTTTATAAACCTCTCATCCGGTTTTTGAAATTCCATTATCTGTTCTCCTTAGATGTCACGACAAATCACCTGTCTCCTATCATATAGTCTTGCGACCGCGAACGCAAGGAAATTAATCGTTTTAATGCATCAAAATACGATAAAAGGACGATGGGGTCAAAGCCACCCGCCATGCCGCTGTTAATCGAAACGCAGCTGTGATGACAACCCGAAGGAAGCCGTGACGTCCTCCAATCCTCTGACTTCAAAATATGTAAGTTTTCCGTTTTCATCTACCTGCGCCGACCCCGATATTTCCTTTTTTACAGGATTTCCGAAGCTCTCCAGCACGACATTTGCAGTAAAATCCCATCCGTCGTCATCTGCCGTCATTTCAAAATCCGTAGCTTCCATGTCAACGACATGGATGTAGGCCATATACGGTATGTCATATTTTGCAGAAGCTATAAATCTGTCGAAACACTCTTCTGTCATATACGGCTCGAATCTTTCGTAAACCCAGGAAGGAAGCGGTGTGTTTACGATATTTTCAGTTATCTGAACTTCATCTGTCCCGCCGGATTCTCTTTTCATGTCTTCGTATTCTGCTTTTGACAGCTCCGTAAACATGCCCTCAATGATACGCTTAAGGCCGAACTCTCCGCTATCTGTAAGCCTCGCCAGTAGAACGTCTTTGTCTCCGTCCGTTATGTAAATCTCCCGTATCTTTCCGTCGCTGTTATTAAAGTAGACGTTGAATTCTCCGCTGTACTCGTCGTTAGACCTGTAAAAAGGATAATCGTAGTAATATGCGGTAATATACGCCCGGTCTCCTTCGACTTTTAAATCCGCCTTGTCAAAAGCAGATCCCGGTTCAGAAGCCTTTCCATGGACTTCTATTTCGCTTTTTTTCACATCGATATCAAAGCGGACTTCTCCGTTGCACCCTTTCGGCGCAGATGAAGTTAATAGATATACTCCTGCACAGATTATCGCTAATAGCACGATAAAGACAACCGTTTTTGCACGTTTAGACATCTCAATACCCTCCCTGTTTAAACTAAGAAATACCCTTTGCGTTTTTATATATTGAGTTCATTTTATCATGATATTTTAAAAAAACAACATACTACAGCAATATTTCATCAGAATTAGTACTTAATATACACAAATTTGTATGAGTGATGAATTTCCACAAAACATATTTTTCTTTACAGTCATAAAAGTCTATGATAGACTAAAACTAAAATTTGTGGCTTTAGTATTGGGAGAGAGCGCAGCAACCATAGCGCTTGGAGTAATATCGATTTATATATTCGTAAAGACTGTAAAATATAACTGGGAACCCAGGTACAGAAATTTCAATATATTGTTTGTTCTCGTACTTCAGACTGTTGTTTTCATCTACGTCAGGATTTTGTAAACGACTCAAAAGTCGGAACCTGTCTCATAGAGAAAGGCTCCGGCTCTTTTAATTCCAAGGGTAGCGCAAGTGACAGCGGTCATTTCGGTTTGGTTAAATGCTACAAAACCTGCAATAAAACCAAATTTTATTGGTCACTTTCGTATTTCGGCGGATAAAAATCAAAATAATCGCTGATTTCGGCCTGTTTATGGTTAAAATCAGCGATATTTACGGTTATCTGACCACTATTTGCACCATATAGGGTGTTTTTTCTTGGTTTTCATCTGCGTAAAACGCGATAAGACCAAAAGATTTTGGCTTTTCGATAGGGTTATCGGCATGTGACCAAAGCCGCACGGCTATTTGCTCTTCTATCTACTCGTCCAATTGCTCGTCTATCCACTAACTCATTTGGCAGTCTGTTCTACACGTCTATTTAAAGTACTTCACTGCCGCTCTGAACATTCCCATGTCGTAATTTCCGGCAACGTTCTTATAGAGGTTTTTGCCTATACGCTCGGAGTGTCCCATCTTGCCGAAGACTCTGCCGTCAGGAGAAGTGATTCCCTCGATAGCGTAATATGAACCGTTAGGATTGAACTGAATATCTCCCGTAGCGTTTCCGTCAAAATCAACGTACTGGGTCGCTATCTGACCGTTTTCCGCCAGCTTTCTGATGAGTGCCTCGTCTGCGATGAACCTTCCCTCTCCGTGGGAGATTGGAACGGTAAAGATGTCACCCGGCTTCGTCTCGGCGAGCCAAGGGGATTTATTGGAGGCGATTCTCGTCATAACCAGCTTTGACTGGTGACGGCCGATTTCATTGAAGGTAAGGGTCGGACAGCTCTCGTCCGTGTCCATTATCTTTCCATATGGAACCAGACCCAGCTTTATGAGGGCCTGGAATCCGTTGCAGATTCCCGCCATCAGGCCGTCCCGCTTTTCCAGAAGGTCTTCAACGGCTTCCTTAATCTCACCGTTTCTGAAGAAGGCCGTGATGAATTTTCCGGAACCGTCAGGCTCGTCTCCTCCTGAGAATCCTCCCGGAATGAATATAATCTGAGACCTTCCTATCCTTTCCGCAAATTCTTCAACGGAAGCGGATACGGCGCCTGAAGTAAGGTTGTTTATTACGAATATTTCAGGCTCGGCTCCTGCTGCGGCAAAAGCTTTAGCAGAATCGTACTCGCAGTTGGTTCCCGGAAATACGGGAATGAGAACCTTAGGCTTAGCCGTCTTAACTCTGCAGGTGTACCGTTCAGAGGCTTCGTAACTGAAGTTCTCCTCTTTAACAGGTGAAGTTTCTATGTTACAAGGATATATTCCTTCAAGCTTATCCTCGTAAACTCTCTCGATTTCAGCCATATCTGCCTTTTCACCGGCAAAGGCAAGTGAGTAATCAGCAGTCGTCCTTCCCAGCTTTACAGCGGTAAATCCTTCCGCATCCGCCCACTTTGAGGCAAGCTCTTCGCTGCATTTGTCGCAGCCCGTCTCCACGATAAAGGAACCGTATGAGTATCCGAAAACACCTTCCTCTGAAATTCCCTCATCAAATGCGAACCCTGTCCCGTTTCCAAGGGTCATCTTCATAACGGCTTCTGCGGCTCCGCCGTATCCCGGCGTATATGCAGCGACTATCTTTTCGCCTGCGGAAGCGGCATGGACAGCCTCGTAAAGCTTCTTAAGAGCCTCCCCTTTCGGAAGTCCATCCTCGTCCTTATCTGGAGTTAACATAAATACATTATGGTCAGCTTCTTTGAACTCCGGTGAGATTATCTCTGAAGCATCCGCCGTCGTAACTGCAAAGGAAATGAGTGTCGGAGGAACGTCGATGTCTTCAAAGCTTCCGCTCATGGAATCCTTTCCGCCTATGGCCGCAACGCCTAAATCCATCTGCGCCTTATACGCACCCAGAACGGCTGCCATCGGCTGTCCCCAGCGTGATGGCTCTCTTCCCGGTTTCTCAAAGTACTCCTGAAACGACAGATAGGTCTCGTCAAAGGATGCACCTGTGGCTATAAGCTTGGATACGGATTCTACTACTGCAAGGTAAGCTCCTCTGTAAGGGCTTGCAGATGAGATGTACGGATTGAAACCGTATGACATTACAGAGCACGTATCTGCATTCTTTGTCTCGGAGGAAATCAGGTTTACCATGGCCTGAATCGGCGTCCTCTGATACTTTCCGCCGAAAGGCATGAGGACGGTTCCCGCTCCTATGGTGGAGTCAAAGCGCTCAGAAAGTCCCCTTCCAGAGCATACGTTAAGATCGGAAGCCAGGGCTTTCATCTTATCTCCAAATGTTCCCTCGGTAAGCTTTTCGTTTACAGGCCTTTCGCTTATCTCGGACGGTTCTCCTATTTCTATGTCTATGTGCTTTTCAGCGCCGTTGGTATCCAGGAACGCCCTTGAAATATCAACGATAGCCTTGTCGTTCCAGTAGATCTTAAGCTGAGGTTCTGCCGTTACACGCGCCACTATGGTGGACTCCAGGTTTTCAAGGCGCGCAAGCTCCATGAACCTGTCAGCATCGTCCTTTCCTACGACTACGGCCATTCTCTCCTGAGATTCGCTTATGGCAAGTTCCGTTCCGTCAAGTCCCTCGTACTTTTTAGGTACGGCATTGAGGTTTATGGAAAGTCCGTCTGCCAGCTCGCCTATGGCAACCGAAACGCCTCCTGCTCCAAAATCGTTGCACCGTTTTATAAGCTTCGAGGCCTCAGGGTTTCTGAAAAGTCTCTGAAGCTTTCTTTCTTCCGGAGCGTTACCCTTCTGAACCTCAGCGCCGCATTCTGCAAGGGAGTCGAGGGTGTGAGATTTTGACGAGCCGGTTGCTCCTCCGCAGCCGTCGCGGCCTGTTCTTCCGCCGAGCAGTATTACGATGTCGCCGTCCACAGGCCTTTCCCGTCTTACGTTTTCGGCAGGAGCTGCAGCTACCACTGCGCCTACTTCCATGCGCTTTGCAACGTATCCCGGATGATAAAGCTCGGAAACCTGCCCCGTTGCAAGACCTATCTGATTGCCGTAGGAGCTGTATCCTGCGGCTGCAGTGGTCACGATCTTTCTCTGAGGAAGCTTTCCCTTCAGTGTTTCCGAAACCGGTTTGAGAGGGTCTGCTGCCCCCGTAACTCTCATAGCGGAATAGACGTAGCTTCTTCCAGAAAGTGGGTCTCTTATGGCCCCGCCTATACACGTTGCGGCTCCTCCGAAAGGCTCGATTTCCGTCGGATGGTTGTGAGTTTCGTTCTTGAAGAGAAGAAGCCACTTTTCCGTTTCGCTTCCGAACTTCACGTCTACCTTAACCGTGCAGGCGTTAATCTCCTCGGACTCGTCCAGACCGTCTAAAAGTCCTCTCGCCTTAAGGGATTTGGCGGCGATGGTTCCGATGTCCATAAGGGTTATCGGCTTTGTTCTGCCCAGCTCTTTTCTCGTATTGAGATATTCTTCGTATGTCCTCTGAGCCAGGGAATCTTCGAATACCACGTCATCGATTATGGTGTTGAAGGTGGTGTGACGGCAGTGGTCGGACCAATATGTGTCGATTACCTTTATTTCGGTTATGGTAGGATTTCTGTCGAGGCGTCTGAAGTACTCCTGGCAGAATTTAAGATCACCGAGGTCCATGGCAAGGCCTCTTGACTCTATCATTTCGGCAAGGCCTGCTTCGTCAAGGTCGTTAAATCCGTCAAGGATTTCGACCTCGGACGGAATTTCATATTCGGTCTTAAGGGTTTTAAACTCTCCCAGTTCGGCTTCCCTTGATTCAACCGGGTTGATTACGTAGCTCTTTATCTCGCCATACTCTGCGTCAGTTATGTCTCCTGACAGGACGTATACCTTTGCGGTTCTCACATCGGGACGCTCGCTCTTTGATATGAGCTGAATACATTCCGATGCGGAATTTGCTCTCTGGTCAAACTGTCCCGGCAGATACTCTACGGCAAAAACCCTGTCATTTTCGGAAGCGTCGAGAGTTCTGTACGTATCGTCTACCTGAGGCTCTGAGAACACCGTGTTTATTACGCTCTCAAAGAGTGCTTCATCGATGTTTTCCACATCGTATCTGTTGACTATACGAAGGGTTTTCAGCCCTTTTATTCCGAGAAGTTCAATAAACTCCTTTTTCAGAGAAGCCGCCTCGTGGGCAAACAGAGGCTTTTTCTCAACGTAAATTCTGTATACCATGTTACTCCTCCAATGCTTTAAGGGCTTTCTGACCTATGTCTCTTCTGTAGAAGGAATTCTCAAAGAATATCTCTCCCACGGACCTGTATGCAGAAGCGATTGCCTCCTGAAGAGTCTTTGCAGTCTCCGTAACGCCCAGCACCCTTCCGCCGCTGGTAACCAGCTTTCCGTCTTCATCGAGCTTTGCTCCGGCAACGTATACGTTGTTCACGTAGTCAGGGATGTTTATAGGATAACCCTTCTCGTATGAAACCGGATACCCCTTTGATGCCATAACGACGCAGCAGGCCGAATCATCGGAAAATCTCACGTCGGCCTCGTCAAGGGTACCTTCTGACACGTGAAGCATTATGTCGAAGAGGTCGCTTTCCAGAAGCGGCAGAACTACCTGAGTTTCCGGGTCTCCGAAGCGGCAGTTATACTCTATTACCTTAGGCCCGTCGTCTGTAATCATCAGACCGAAGTACAGGCAGCCCCGGAAGGTCCGGCCCTCATCCTTCATGGCCCGGATGGTGGGCAGGAAAATTTCCTTCATGCACCGCTCCGCCACGGCGGGGGTATAGTAGGGGTTGGGGGCCACGGTGCCCATGCCGCCGGTGTTAAGGCCTCTGTCGCCGTCCATTGCCCGCTTGTGATCCATGGAAGAAACCATCGGGATTAGAGTCTTTCCGTCGGTAAAGGAGAGAACTGAAACTTCAGGGCCTGTGAGGAATTCCTCTATTACGACACAGCTTCCGCTTTCACCGAATACCTTGTCCTCCATCATGGACTTTACAGCTTTTTCTGCATCCTCCAAAGTCTCTGCGATTATAACGCCCTTGCCGAGAGCCAGGCCGTCAGCCTTGACTACTATAGGCATGTCGCAGGTTTTGAGGTAATCGAGAGCCTCGTTCATATCCGTAAAGGTTTCGTACTTAGCCGTAGGAATGCCGTACTTTTTCATAAGCTCCTTGGAGAAGGCCTTGCTTCCCTCTATTATGGCAGCCTTCTTATCGGGGCCGAAGCACGGAATGCCTTCTGCCTTCAGCATATCGACAAGTCCCATTACAAGAGGATCGTCCGGCGCAACGACGGCAAAGTCTATGGCGTTGTTCACCGCAAATTCAACTATTTTCTCAAGGTCCGTAGCCTTTATGTCCACGCATTCGGCGTCTTTTGCCATTCCGCCGTTGCCCGGCAGAGCGTATATCTTATCAACTTTGGGACTTTCCTTTATCTTCTTGATTATGGCGTGCTCTCTTCCGCCGCCGCCTACAACCATTACTTTCATCTTCATCTCGCCTCCTAAAGCCTTACGTCTCAATTAGTGATGGAACAGCCTGATTCCCGTAAAGGCGGTAACCATGCCGTACTTATTGCACACTTCGAGAACGTTGTCGTCTCTCACCGATCCGCCCGGCTCGGCTATGTATGAAACTCCACTCTTTCTTGCCCTTTCGATGTTGTCGCCGAACGGAAAGAATGCGTCGCTTCCCAGCGCTACTCCTGAAATGGTGTCAAGGTATTCTCTCTTTTCCTCCGGCGTAAAAGGTTCAGGCTTTCTGGTAAAGAGCTTCTGCCACTCGCCGTCTCTCAGCACGTCGTCGCACTCGTCTCCAAGGTATACGTCTATGGCGTTATCTCTGTCGGCTCTTCCTATCTCGTCCTTAAACGGAAGGTTTATAACTATGTCGGCCTGTCTCAGATGCCAGAAGTCGGCCTTGTTTCCTGCCAGCCTGGTGCAGTGGATTCTGGACTGCTGTCCCGCTCCCACGCCTATTGCCTGACCGTCAACGGCGTAAGCTACGGAATTGGACTGGGTGTACTTAAGGGTTATGAGAGCAACGATAAGGTCGCGAACAGCAGTTTCAGGAAGATTCTTGTTTTCCGTCACTATGTTCTTAAGATCGTCAGCCGTAATTATCTTATCGTTTCTGTTCTGGCAGAAGGTGATTCCGAATACCTGCTTCTTCTCTTCAGCCTCCGGCACGTAATCCGGGTCTATCTGAACGATGTTATAGTTTCCCTTCTTCTTCGACTTTAAAATCTCGAGAGCTTCGTCAGTATATCCCGGCGCTATGATTCCGTCGGATACCTCCCGCTTTAATATCATTGCAGTAGTCTTATCGCAGGTGTCGCTTAAGGCCACCCAGTCGCCGAAAGAAGACATTCTGTCCGTACCTCTTGCTCTTGCATAGGCAGTTGCAACAGGCGAATCGTCAAGGCCTTCTATATCGTCCACAAAACATGCCTTCTTCAGAACGTCGTTCATTGGAACTGCAACGGCTGCCGACGTAGGGCTTACGTGCTTGAAAGAAGTTGCGGCAGGCATCTTAAGGCTTTCCTTAAGTTCCCTTACCAGCTGCCAGCTGTTAAAGGCATCCAGGAAGTTTATGTATCCGGGACGGCCGTTTAAAATGGATATCGGAAGATCGCCTCCCTTTTCCATAAATATCTTCGCCGGCTTCTGATTGGGATTGCAGCCGTACTTTAGTTCAAATTCTTTCATGTCTTACGCCTCCTGACCGTATTTGTTTATAAGCCTGTCTTCGTATTCTCCGCTGTCAATATCAGTGTATCTCACGTATAGGGAGATTCTGTTTTCAGCATCCAGATTGTCCCATATGTCACAGGTGAACTCATCTATGTCGTCGGAAACGGTTACCAGCTCCGGATCTGCCGTAAACGTAGGAATCGGGCTTCCGTCGCACATGTAGGTGTGAATAAACCTTCCCTCGCCGGCAATAGCCTCGTAGTTATAGAAGAATCTGCTGCACGCCGTCCCTTCGGAATCGGCGCTCTTTAAAATGCTCAGCTTGAACCTTAAAGGCTCATCTGCGCATTTTGAGCCGTTTAAACCTATGAGTCCGCTTATTCTCGGCGTCCAATTAGGATAATCAGGCTCGAAGGTTCTCGTCATTAGAGCATCCTCAAAGCTCTTTCCGTGAGCCATGAAGTCGTAAACGGTATCTGTCTGGTCCCCGTTGGTGACGATTATGGAATCTCCGTAAATTCTTACCGGGTAGTATATGATCAGGCTTGGATCTTCCACCTTTGACGGGTCGTAAGGGAGGATTTTGATATTTCTTCCATCTTTGATGAAAATCCTGTTTCTGCTGTTGGCGCTTCTTCCCATGATGAAATAGGCGCATACAGCCTTTGTCCCGTCAGGAGTAAGGCCAATCGCGATGCCTCTTCCAACGTAGGAATTTCCTTTAATTCTTTCACCAATGGATTTCTTTCCGTATATGTTCATTTAAATCTCACCTTTCAGTATCCGCAAGCTTACGCTTTCCACTGCCGCAGGAAGAAGAATCCATTCAGCTTCTTCCATGACGCGCTTCTGTAAAATCTCCGGGGTGTCGCCGTCCATTACGTCCACCGCCTTCTGGTAGATGATCCTTCCGCCGTCGGGTATTTCGTTGACAAAGTGGACTGTCGCTCCGGTAACCTTTACCCCGTAGTCGAGGGCCTTCTCGTGAACGTGAAGTCCGTAGCAGCCTTTGCCGCAGAAGGATGGAATGAGAGAAGGATGGACGTTGATTATCCTGTTTTCGTAGTGCCTGATGAAATCGGCGCTCAAAATCTTCAGAAAGCCCGCCAGGACGATAAGCTCGATTTTATCCTCTTTGAGCTTTTCGAGGAGTTCTCCTTCGTCTTTAAACACAAAGCCGGGTATACCTGCATTTTTCGCCCGCTCAAGGGCGTATGCGTCCCCTTTGTTTGAAGCGACCAGTGCTATTTCGGCAGACTTTATCTTTCCCGAAGATACGGCGTCGATTATGGCCTGAAGGTTGGTTCCACCTCCCGACACGAGAACTGCGGTTTTCACCTTCAGCATATGGTCACGCCCTCTCCCTTTACCGTCCTGCCGAGGATGTATGCGTCTTCTCCCGCGTCTTTAAGAACACCTATGGCAGCTTCCGCATCTTCAGGGGAAACGATTACCGTCATGCCCACGCCCATGTTGAATGTGTTGAACATATCCCTTTCAGGAATGTTTCCGGTCTTTGCGATAAGGTCAAATACAGGAAGAACGCGAACGTCATCTCTCTTTATCTCAGCGCCTATTCCCTCCGGCAGGCTTCTCGGAATGTTCTCGTAGAATCCGCCGCCTGTAATGTGAGCGATGGATTTTACCTTTACCTTTTCAAGAAGTGCCTTTACAGCCTTTACGTATATTCTGGTAGGGGTGAGAAGTGTCTCGCCCAGAGACTTTCCTCCCAGCTCCTCCAGTGGTTTCTTTATGTCGCTGTTTTCAACGTCGAAGACCTTTCTCACCAGGGAGAATCCGTTGGAGTGAACTCCCGAGGAAGGAAGAGCTATGATTACGTCTCCCTCTTTTACGGAAGTCTTGTCGAGGATTTTCGCCTTATCGACAACTCCTACGGCAAAACCTGCAAGATCGTATTCGTCTTCGGGATAAAATCCCGGCATTTCGGCAGTTTCTCCGCCGGTAAGGGCTGCTTCCGACTGAACGCAGCCTTCTGCAACTCCGCTCACTATCTGCGCTATCTTTTCAGGATAGTTCTTTCCGCACGCTATGTAATCCAGAAAGAACAGAGGCTTTGCTCCCGCACAGATTATGTCGTTTACGCACATGGCCACGCAGTCTATTCCCACCGTGTCGTGCTTATCCATGAGAAACGCCATCCTCAGCTTCGTGCCCACTCCGTCGGTTCCGGCAACGAGAACGGGATTTTCTATTCCCGTCATATCAAGCTCAAAGAGGCCGCCGAAGCCGCCTATATCCGAAGTGTTGCCGAACACCATGGTTTTCGCTATGTGGCTCTTCATCAGCTCCACAGCCTTATATCCCGCAGTAATATCCACACCGGCAGCTTTATAGCTTTCACTGAAGCTTTTTTCCATTTTTACGGCTCCTTTCACCTGCTATTCCTTATCTCTGTCCCTGTTTTCGCTTATCTTCTTCTCAAATCTGTTCTTATGGGTAACGGCAGGAACTTCCGTAGGATAATTTCCGCTGAAGCAGCTGTCGCAGTATCCTTCGCCCGGCGTGCTTCCTATGAGCATGTAGAGGTGATCAACGCTCAGGTAACCTACGCTGTCCGCTCCTACGACTCCTGCAATTTCGGAAAGCTCATACTTGCATGCGATGAGATTTTCCCTGGAATCGATGTCCGTTCCGTAGTAGCACGGATTTGTAAACGGAGGAGCTGACGACCTCACGTGAACCTCCGTGGCCCCTGCCTCTCTCAGAAGGCTTACTATTCTGGTTATGGTGGTTCCCCTTACGATGGAATCGTCGACGAGAACCACTCTCTTTCCCTTGACGGTTTCAGCCAGAACGTTAAGTTTTATCCTCACCTTGTCCTCTCTCGTCTTCTGTCCCGGAGCGATAAAGGTTCTTCCTATGTACTTGTTCTTTATGAAGCCGGTACCGTAAGGAATTCCAGACTGCTTTGCGTATCCCATGGCCGCTGAAATTCCCGAATCAGGTACTCCTATTACGACGTCGGCCTGAACAGGATGCTCCATTGCAAGGCAGGCCCCCGCCTTCATTCTTGCTTCATGGACGCTGACGCCGTCTACTACGGAGTCAGGACGGGCAAAATAGATGTACTCGAAAATGCAGAGCTTTCCAGGCGCAGTATTGCAGTGATCCTTTATGGATCTGATTCCGTCCTTTTCAAATATGAGAATTTCTCCCGGCTCTATGTCCCTTACGTACTTTGCGCTTACTGAGTCGAGAGCGCAGGTTTCCGATGCGACGATGTACGTTCCGTCGGAGGTAACGCCGTAGCACAGAGGTCTGAATCCGTGAGGGTCCCTTACCGCTATAAGCTTTGCCGGGCTCATCACAACGAGGGAGTAGGCGCCCTTTATCTTATCCATGGTCTTATTTATGGCAGACTCTATGGAATCAGACGATATGCGCTCCTTGGTTATGATGTATGAGATTACTTCGGTGTCGCTGGTGGTGTGGAAAATGGATCCGGCAAGCTCCAGCTCCTGTCTCAGCTCGTAGGAGTTGACCAGATTTCCGTTATGGGCGAGAGCCATTCTTCCCTTGTGATGGTTTATTACGATAGGCTGGGAGTTAAGCCTGTCGCTTGCTCCCGTGGTGCCGTATCTTACGTGACCTACAGCCATGTTTCCCAGGCCCAGGTTTTCGAGGATCTCAGGGGTGAACACGTCGTTCACCAGTCCGCTGTCCTTGTAGTAGTTGAATACTCCGTCATCGTTTACTACTATACCGCAGCTCTCCTGACCTCTGTGCTGAAGAGCGAAAAGTCCGTAATAAGTGGTGCTTGCCACGTTCTGTCTTTCGGCGCCGAACACTCCGAATACGCCGCATTCTTCTCTTAAACTGCTCATATCTTTTCTTTCTCCCGTTTATACTGCTATTCGCCTAAAAGTCTCTTTCTCACCTCGGCATATGCCCCTTCAACGTTGCCCAGATCTCTTCTGAATCTGTCCTTATCCAGCTTTTCGCCGGTCTTTGCATCCCAGAACCTGCATGTGTCAGGGGAAATCTCGTCCGCAAGAACGATAGTTCCGTCGGAAGTCTTTCCGAACTCCAGCTTGAAGTCGATAAGGTCGATTCCCACTTCAGCAAGGTACTTTGTAAGTATGTCGTTTATCTTAAGAGCGTAGTTTTTAATGGTTTCAAGTTCTTCTTCGGTAGCGTATCCCATGGCGAGAATGTGATAATCGTTTACCATCGGATCTCCCAGATCGTCGTCCTTGTAGCAGAACTCGAGAACCGTCTTCGGCATTCTGTAGCCTTCCTCAAGGCCCAGTCTCTTTGCAAGTGATCCTGCCGCAACGTTTCTGGCTATAACCTCCAGAGGAACGATGGATACTCTCTTGACAACTGTCTCTCTGTCGTTAAGCTCCTCGACAAAGTGTGTAGGTATGCCCTTTTCCTCCAGCATCTTCATAAGGTAGTTGGTAACTCTGTTGTTGATGGCTCCCTTACCTAAGATGGTTCCCTTCTTCTGGCCGTTGAAAGCGGTAGCATCGTCCTTATAGGAAACTATGCAGAGTTCCGGATCGTCCGTCGCATATACCTTCTTTGCCTTTCCTTCGTACATCTGTTCTCTTTTTTCTACACTCATTTTCTTTTCCTCCTGGTAAATATGTGATTAAACATTATCTGTTGAACTTATCTTCGATATCCGCGTTCTTTGAAAGAACCTTCTCTGCGGCTGCCTTTCTCTGTCCGTCCAGCTTTGCGGCAAGATCCGCATCTTCAACTGCCAGAATCTGCGCAGCCAGAAGAGCCGCATTCTGCGCCCCGTCTATTGCGACGGTTGCAACGGGAATTCCTCCCGGCATCTGAACCGTCGAAAGAAGCGCATCCAGACCGTCGAGAGTCGATGATTTTACCGGAATTCCGATAACCGGAAGCGTGGTCGACGCCGCAATAGAGCCTGCGAGATGAGCCGCCTTTCCGGCTGCCGCTATTATGGCTCCGAAACCGTTTTCCCTGGCTTTCTCGGTAAATTCCTTCACCTGTACCGGCGTTCTGTGGGCCGAATATACGTGAACCTCATATGGTATTTCCAGCTCAGCCAGCTGATTTATGGCTTTTTCCACTACAGGAAGATCGCTGTCGCTTCCCATTATGATTCCTATTTTTTTCATCTTTATCCTCCATTTTCAAAAAACACTCATAGCCTGCAGATTTTGCGCTAAAAAAGCAGGCATAATAAATTTATCACACCTGCACCTTAAGTTCAATGTTCGTTCAGAAAAATCCCGTTTTTTCCAGGGGCATTGTTCGATATTAGTACAAAAATCGAGATTTTAACGAACTATAAAATGCAAATGTGAATTTATCGTTCGTAAATTTATCTCTGCGAATCCAGGTAGCTCTGCATTATTACGACAGCTGCCTGTTTATCAATTACGTCCTTTCTCTTCTTCCGGCTCACGTCTGCGTCGATGAGAACTCTTTCCGCTATGACTGTGGTAAATCTCTCGTCCTGCCATACCACTTTCACCTTACCCATACCGGTACTTCTCATCTTGTTTTCCAGCATGGTTCTGAATTCCCTCACCTTTTCCGTCTGAACGCTGTCACTTCCGTTAAGGTTAAGGGGAAGTCCTATGACTACCGTATCGCAGTCGTATTCCCTTATCATATCCATGACCTTTCCGCAGTCCTTCCGGATACCAACACGCTCAATGGTGGTAAGGCCCTGCCCTGTAATTCCCAGTTCATCGCTTAATGCCACGCCTATAGTCCTGTCTCCTACGTCCAGAGCTATCTTTCTCATACAGCCTCCTTTAATCACGAAAAGCGGCAGGTAACCCTGCCGCTTCCACGCGGTTTTATTTCTTCAGATACTCTTTAAGAATCTCTTCCACAAGATCATCCCTGTCTATACGGCTGATCATCATCCTGGCATTATTATAGCTGGTAATGTAGGAAGGGTCGCCGGAAAGAATGTATCCAACCATCTGGTCGATACCGTTATATCCTCTCTCTTCCAGGGCTGCATAAACCTCCTCCAAAACCTCTCTGGTGGTTTTCTGCTGAGTCTTGGCTGCGTCAAACATTATAGTCTTTCTTTCCATAATCACGAACCTCCTTCTATGGTCTAAAGCAATTATACTACTTCAGAAGTGATTCCGCAACAGCAAATGCGTCAGAAATTTTAGAAGAATCCTTTGCTCCAGCCTGAGCCATGTCGGCCTTTCCACCGCCGCCGCCTCCGCAGGCTGCAGCGATTTCCTTTACCATCTTTCCGGCATGAACTCCTGCTTCAACCAGGTCGTCCGTCACCGATACCAGGAAGGTTACCTTCGATTCATTTACAGTTGCGAGAACCATTACAACGCCCTTGTACTTCTTCTTGACATCGTCTGACAGGCTTCTCAGTTCACCTATTCCTGCGCCGTCGAATTTCACGGTTATAAGCTTTTTGCCGTTAATTTCCTTTGCGTTTTTATAAAGCTCTTCTGCCGCATCTCCCATGGCGGCCTTCTTCGCCTCATCAAGCTCTTTCTTTACAGCTTTCAGTTCAGAAGCCGTAGATGCTGCTTTTTCGGCGAGGGATGCAGGAACGGTCTTAAGAGCGGAAGCGGCTTCTCTTATGAGGCTCTCTTCCGATTTCTCTCTCTTTAAAAGTCCCATGCCCGTTACGGCTTCGATTCGCCTTACTCCCGATGCCACGCCTGCTTCCGAGACGATTTTAAATGCGCCTATCTGGCCGGTATTTCCAACGTGAATGCCTCCGCACAGCTCTCTGCTTACGTCACCGCAGCTTACCATTCTCACTACGTCGCCGTACTTCTCGCCGAAGAGGGCCATAGCTCCCTTTGCCTTAGCCTCGTCCATAGTCATCTCGGCAGCTTCTACAGGTATGAACCTGAGGATGTTCTCGTTTACCCTATCCTCCACTTCTTTAAGCTGCTCTGCTGTTACGGCCTCAAAGTGGGTGAAGTCAAAGCGGAGGGTTTCGTCGCTGACAAAGGAGCCTGCCTGCTGAACGTGGCTTCCCACGATTTCACGAAGGGCTGCGTGAAGAAGATGGGTCGCCGTATGATTTCTCGCCGAAGAATTTCTCCTGAGCACATCTACACGGCACTTTACGACGTCGCCTGTGGAGATTGCGCCCTTTGTCACCTCCACCCTGTGAGCGAACACACCGTGGGATTTAGTAACGGAAATCACTTCCGCAGAGGATATTCCGTCAAGAGTTGACATAATTCCTTTATCGCAAATCTGACCGCCGCCTTCTGCGTAGAACGGAGTCTGATCAAGATATACCGTCACGGTCTGTCCCGTTTCCGCCTTCGAAACGGCTCCGGATTCACCTGTCATGGCCAGGATTTTGCCGTCAAATTCAGAAGCCTTGTACCCTACGAATATGGTCTCCGGAACGTCGACTGCGGTAACGGCTTCCTTCCAGCCTTCCTCGTCGGCAGCCTTTCTTCCGGCTCTTGCCATTTCCTTCTGTTTTTCCATGTGAGCTGAAAATCCGTCCCTGTCGAAGCTGAAGCCTTCCTCCTCCAGAATCTCTTCCGTAAGCTCAGGAGGGAAACCGTATGTATCGTAAAGTCTGAACACCTTTTCGCCGTCCAGAACGGTCTTTCCGGAAGCCTTGAGCTCTTCGATGTATTCGCCGATTATGGAAGTTCCCTGGTCTATGGTGGAAGCGAACTTATCCTCCTCCACGGAGATGATCTTCTTTATGTAGTCCTGCTTTTCGACAATTTCAGGATAAGCCTCGCCCGAAACTTCGACTACGCGGCCTGAAAGTTCGGAAAGGAAGCCGCCTTTGATGCCGAGAAGCTTTCCATGACGGGCAGCCCGCCTTATGAGACGGCGAAGGACATATCCCCTTCCCTCGTTGGAAGGAATGATGCCATCGCCTATCATGAACACCATGGATCTCAGGTGGTCGGTTATAATTCTGACGGAAACGTCCGTAGGCAGCTCTCCGTCTTTATAGTCGATATTCGCAAGCTCGGTGACACCGTCCCTTATGTACTTTATGGTGTCTATGTCGAATATGGAGTCGACGCCCTGGCAGATGCAGGCGATTCTCTCAAGTCCCATTCCCGTATCGATATTAGGATGGGCCAGATCCGTGTAGGTTCCGTCCTCTTCCTTTGAAAACTGTGTGAAAACGTGGTTCCAGAACTCTATGTACCTGTCGCACTCGCACCCCGGCTTGCAGTCAGGCTTTCCGCAGCCGTACTCCTCTCCTCTGTCAAAGTATATCTCGGAGCACGGGCCGCAAGGGCCAAGGCCTATTTCCCAGAAGTTGTCTTCCTTTCCAAGCCTTACGATTCTCTCTTCCGGAACGCCCAGCTTCTTCCAGATTTCATATGCGTCGTCGTCGTCCTCGTAGACGGAAGCCCAGAGCCTCTCCTTCGGAAGCTTAAGGTATTCCGTTATAAACTCCCATCCCCACGTGAGAGACTGCTCCTTAAAGTAGTCTCCGAATGAGAAGTTACCCAGCATTTCAAAGAACGTGCCGTGGCGGGCAGTCTTTCCCACGTTTTCGATATCGCCGGTTCTGATGCACTTCTGGCAAGTGGTCATCCGCTTTGCAGGCGGCGTCTCAAGTCCCGCAAAATACGGCTTTAACGGCGCCATTCCCGAATTTATGAGAAGGAGCGAGCGGTCGTTCTGCGGAATCAGAGACGCGCTCTTTGCTGGATAGTGATCCTTGCTCACATAAAACTCCCTGAACATCTTCCTTATATCGTTTAGCCCGAGTTTTTCCATTGTTTCATCCTCCTGAATTAATTTATTGAAAATCGTCCATCGCCTTCTTTACAGCCAAAGCTGCAGGAGACGACGCGCTCTTTACGAAAAGATATATCTTTATGAGAGGCTCTGTACCGGACGGCCGGATTATGACGCGCTCTCCCGTGTCGAAGGCAAGCTCCATAACGTCAGCCTCCGGAAGTCCCGTATCGTCTTTCAGATAATCCGTCCTTTCCGTTACGGTAACACCCCAGAAACTGAATTCACCGCTTCTGAAAAATTCCATTATCCTCCGGCGTTTTTCCTCGCCTTTAAGGCCTTCAAAAGCGTAGCTTCTGTTCCTGTCCATGCAGGCCCCGTATTCGCCGTAAATCTCCGAAAGCCGCTCCATCAGGTTCTTTCCCCTGCTCTTATAGTATGCAGCCATTTCGGCGATGAGAAGAGCAGAGCTTATTCCGTCCTTATCCCTTATGAAAGGCTCCGGCAAAAATCCGCAGCTTTCCTCAAAACCGAAGAAGTATGAACCTGCGGCGCCTCCGTCTCTGTCGTTAAGAGAAATTATCTCTCCTATGTATTTAAACCCTGTAAGGGTCTTTATCACCTTTATTCCATGCCTTTCAGCTATTCTGTCAACGAGAGGCGTAGACACTATGCTTCTCACTATGAACGAGTCCGGTTTAATATCCTTAAACTTCGTCATGTAGTCCAGCATGAGAATTCCCATCTGGTTTCCGCTTATGAGAACCTTTGTTCCGTCGTGGATTAGGGCCGCCCCCACCCTGTCGGAATCAGGGTCAGTTGCGATAATTATATCGCCCTTTATCTCATCGAGAACTTTAAATGCCTCGTTATACGCATGTATCTTCTCCGGATTGGGAACGGGACATGTGGAAAAAGTGCTGTCAGGCTCAGCCTGAGACGGCACCACCGTCACCTGAGAAAATCCTGAACGTGCGAGAACATCGGTAACGTAATCTCGTCCCGCTCCGTTAAGAGGCGTATAGACAACGCTAAGCTCTCCGTTGCACCCAGGTTCCTTATTATACGGCATCTCCGACAAAATCTGCGCCTTAAACTTTTCACCTGTCAGGTCGCCGAGAACTTCTATTTTATCGCCAGATTCCGGGATATCATCAAAATAGTCAACGGCTTCAATGCGGCTTTGTATATCGTCTGCGACCTCTCCCGTCACCTGATATCCTTCCGAATTATACACTTTATATCCGTTGAAAATCCTGGGATTATGGCTTGCCGTTATCATTATCCCCGCATCGCAGGACAGCTCCCTTATGGCAAAGGAGAGAACAGGTACCGGCGTTAGAACTGGAAAAATGTAAGCCTTTACTCCCGCCGCCGAAAGAATCCTTGCAGTCAGACGGGCAAAGTCTTCCGACATCTCCCTGCTGTCGTATGAAATTACCGCCTTCGGTTCTGCACACTTTGTCAGAAGATACGAAGCCAGTCCCTTCGTCACACGCCGGATTACGTAAGGATTTATCCGATTAGTACCCGGCCCGAGAATTCCTCTGATACCAGAGGTGCCGAAAGTAAGGGATTTATAGAAACTCTCCGCAAGCTCCTCCGGCTCATCCTTAAGAGCCGCAAGCCTCGCCTGAGTATCTTCATCGCCTCTGGTTTTCTCCAGCCACCTTCTATATTCAGATACTGATTTTTCATATATTGCAGCGTTTCCCATAGTGTCAAGTATACCATATATCGGCGACAGTTGGAACAAAAAAGTATTATGCTCTTTCCCGCCCTGCTCTTTCCCGCGGGCTCTCCGTATCCATCACAGCATCAGGTAAATGCGAAAATTCACCTCAAAAGTCATGAAAAACGCCACCTGCGGACAGATGACGATTTTAAATCCGATATTCTCTTTTCAACGGATGAGCCAGCTGTAGTCCTTGCGGCAATCAAGTACGTATTCTACATAGACTGTATCATCCTGAATCTGGTAAAGGACCATATACCACTTCTCAACGAACATCTTGTGGTATTTGTTCGGCGTGATATAAAGCTCCTCAAAATAAGGAAAACGCTGCGGCATCGGCCTTAAAGAGCGCATCGCTGCCATAATCTCCTTTTTCTTTGCAGTCGACGCCTCCTTATTGACTTTCGCCATAAAACGCATATGCGCTCCTAACATCCTTTTTGCTCTGTCAGAAACAGTGACCTTGTACCTGCTGTTTGATACCATACGCTATACCTCTGAAATAACTTCATCAAGATAAGCGTCCAGTTCATCAAGAGTACAACCCGTTCTTCCCGCCATCCTGTCCTCTTCCACTGCAAGCAGTTCCTCGCGGAGCTTCAGCATCTTCTCCCTGCGGTTATAGGTCTCGATATCCATAACGACTAAATCGCCCTCGCCATTTTTGGTAAGGAAAACCGGTTCTTCAGTCTTTCTGCACATTTCGGCAATCTCGTTGTAATTCTGGCGGATTGCTGCGGATGGTCGAATAATCATAATCATGCCTCCCATTCCTATTAAATCCACTTTTCAATCTCCGCTTTCAGGTCGGCGAACATATCGTAGAATATGTCTTTGGTTTCCTTAATTATATCGGCGGCTATTTCCCTGTTGTATGCGTGGGAAACGTTATTTCTGGCAGCAAGAGCTTTCAGCCACTTATCTTCGTCATCTATCATTCCTGCGCTGTATGCCGTCTTAAGTATCGTCTTCGGAGACCCGGTAGCTGATTCCTCATACCCATGGTCGGATAAAACTTCTTTCAACAATTTTAAGGACGCGTCAAAACAAAATCTATATAATCCGACTAAGCCTGCTTCGATAACTACATCAAAAGGCTCCTTATAACCATATACATTCTTAAGATTGTCAAATGTTAAAAAGAAGTTATCATACATTCCGATTTTACGTCGATATTCCGTCAGGTCTACATCGACAAGTGAAACAAAGCTTATACCCCTATTCGAAAAAGTCCCTTCTTTTATGTCTATTTCTTTTAGTTCTGTCGCTTCCGGCAGGTCCATTTTGTCGTCCTCATAACATATACAGTTAAGTCCGATGACATCACGTGCCATTTTTATGGCATCAGAAATAGATGCCTTTCTATCGCCTTGTTCATTGGCCTCTGTCAAAATATTCAAGTCAGGTACTTCAATTAAAATGTTGGTTCCAATATCCGTAAAAATAACAGGGTATGCAATTCTCATTCAGAATTCCTCCTCACAATAGCCGGTCACTTTATCACTCCGCCTCCTGCCAGCAGCTCTCCTCTGTAAAAGACTATGGACTGGCCCGGGGTTGCTGCTCTCTGAGGCTTTGTAAACGTGGTCACAGCTATTCCGTTTTCATGAAGTCTCACTACAGCGTCCGCAGGCTTTGATGCGTAGCGGATTTTAGCTTTGATGGAAAGCCCCGAAGGCGATGCCGCCTGAGTCCTCATCTTCTCGCATGTAAAGACGGTATCTGAAGATTTCACTTCTCTTGAAAACAGATCCTCGTTTTCACCTAGAACTACCTCGCCCGTTTCGGCGTTTATTTTCACCACGAAGGCCGGCTTCCCCAGCGCGATTCCAAGACCTTTTCTCTGCCCTACCGTGTAGTTCATAATCCCGCTGTGCTCACCAAGCACGTTGCCATCTGAATCCACGAAATTGCCCTTCCGGCAGACGAAACCCCGCTTCGCGAGAAAATCCCTGTAGGTGATATTTTCATCGATGAAGCAGATTTCCTGACTGTCAGGGGCGTCGGCGTTAAAGATGTCGTTATCTCGAACCATGGCCCGAACAGATTCCTTGTTTTCGGCGTTCGCCAGAGGAAGGATAAGTCTTGAAAGAACGTCCTGGCCCAGCCTGTACAGCATGTACGACTGATCTTTTTTCTCATCGGCGCCTTTCTTGATAAAATATGCGCCGTAGTCTTCCGAATAGACAACGTCGGCATAGTGTCCCGTAGCTATGTAATAGGCGCCTGCCCTGTCCGCAGCTTCTTTAAGCTTTTTAAACTTTATGTTCGGGTTGCAGACAACACACGGGTTCGGCGTTCGTCCCGCCGCATACTCCCTGCAGAAGTTGTCTATTACGCATTTCTCAAAATCTGCTGAAACGTCCTCACATATGAGCTCTATGCCAAGCTTTTCGGCAGCCTTTTCCGCTGAGGCTTTGGCTTCTTCATTGTTTCCCGTCACATCAAAGTAGTATCCCGTAACTTCGTATCCGGCTTTTTTGAGCAGCAAAACAGCGGCGGTGCTGTCCACACCGCCGCTAAGTCCCAGCATTACTCTGTTATTCTTCGATATCTTCGTGTTCATGCTCATCCTCATCTGCATCAGGATCAAATCCTTCGAGTCCCGCGTATGTTTTGCCGTTCTTCTGAGCATAGTCGTAAATGGCCGCTTTGATAGCGTGATCTGCCAGCACCGAGCAGTGAACTTTCACCGCAGGAAGTCCTCCCAGCTCCTCTATAATCTGCTTATTGGAAAGTTCTAGGGCTTCATCTATGGTCATACCTATGATCATGGACGTTGCCATGCTGGAGGAGGCGATGGCGCTGCCGCAGCCGAACGTCTTGAACTTAGCGTCTTTGATGACGTCGTCTTCCACTTTTATCTGAATCTGCATCATGTCTCCGCAGACAGGACTTCCATAAGTTCCCACGCCGTCCGGATTTTCCATTTCTCCTACATTTCTCGGATTCATGAAGTGATCCATTACAGTATCGTTATATAATCCCATGGCTTTACCATCCTTTCTCGGCGCTGACCGGAGAAAGCTCTCTCAGTCTTGCCACTATCTTCTTAAGGTTATCAACAACGTAATCAATATCTTCTTCAGTGGTGAAATCTCCCACCGTGAATCTTACCGTGCCGTGAATCATTTCAACGGGAACTCCCAGAGCCGTGAGAACGTGTGACGGCTTAAGGGATTTCGATGAGCATGCAGATCCGGTGGAGACGCTGATTCCGCAGGCATCCAGCAGAAGAAGTATGGACTCGCCTTCTATGTACTTAAACGTGATATTGGCGTTTCCCGGATGCCTGTGCTCCATGGAGCCGTTTACATAAGTATCGGGAATTTCGGCAGTCACCTTCTCGATAAGCCTGTTTCTCAGTTTTTCGGAATGAGCTATGTGATCTGAAAGTCCGGCCTTTGCAAGCTCGGCCGCTTTACCGAAGCCCACGATTCCTGCCATGTTCTCCGTTCCGGCACGCCTTCCCATTTCCTGGCCGCCGCCGAAGATATGATTAGGAAATCTCAGTCCCTTCCTGATGTATAGAGCTCCGACTCCCTTAGGTCCGTATATCTTATGGGCGGACATGCTCATCATATCCACTCCCAGAGCCTTCACATCTATAGGAATGTTTCCCAGAGCCTGAACCGCATCCGTATGGAAGAGTATGCCGCGGGCCTTTGCGACCTCCGCAAGTTCCTTTACAGGCTCAACGGTTCCGACTTCGTTATTCACCAGCATTATGCTTACCAGTATGGTTCTGTCCGTAATGGCCTTTTCAAGGGTTTCCGGAAGGATTCTTCCATCCTTTTCCGGCGCCAGATAAGTAACCTCAAACCCGTGTTTTTCCAGATATTCGCAGGTTCTAAGGATTGCTGGATGCTCTATGCTGCTGGTTATTATGTGATTACCCTTATCCTTAAACTTGTCGGCAATTCCCATAATCGCCCAGTTATCGGCTTCGCTTCCGCATCCTGTAAAATATACTTCCGATGCTTCGGCTCCGATTAAACCGGCAACCCTTTCTCTCGCCTGGTCGAGGCCTTCCTTTGCGATAAGTCCCGGCGTATAGAGGCTGGACGGATTTCCGAATTTCTCGGTAAAGTAAGGTATCATTTCATTTAAAACTTCCTCTTTGACCGGTGTGGTCGCCGAGTAGTCCATATATACGTTTCTCATAGGTATAATCAACTCCTTCGATACTCTTATACCAAAGGGGGTCCTTCCTCAAACATTAAAAATTTCCCTGTAAAGCTCGTAGCTCCTGTCGTCAAAGCAGCAGAAGATAATTTCAATGTCGTATGAAGAGTTTTCCGCCGCCCAGTCATTTACTGCCTTTGAAGATACCTCTGCGGCTTCATCTTTAGGATAGCCGTAGACTCCTGTGGATATGGACGGAAATGCTATGCTGTGGATGTCGTTATCCCTGGCAAGATTAAGAGAGTTCACATAGCAATTATATAAGTCATCCGTGTCGCTTTCCGAGCCTGAATATATAGGCCCTACCGTGTGAATGACATACCTGGCCGGCAGTTTATATCCTTTCGTAATCTTGGCTTCTCCCGTTCTGCAGCCGCCTAAGGTTCTGCACTCTGCCAGAAGCTCCGGTCCTGCCGCTCTGTGAATAGCTCCGTCCACACCGCCGCCTCCCAGGAGGGTGGAGTTTGCCGCGTTTACTATGGCATCGACGGAAAGCTGAGTGATATCTCCTTTTTCCACTCTTATATCAGCCATTTCTAGTCCTCCTCGATGATTATAACGTCCTCTGACGGATCTTCGCCTCTGGCTTTTTCCTCATCCTCAACGAATCTGATGTTATCAAGCTGAGCTTTCAGATTTGCCTTAAACGAATCTATATATTCCCTTCTCAGAATCTGCTGCTCCTCTTTTTCCGCGTCCGTAAGGCCTTCCGCAGTCTTTGCCTTATGAGCCAGGGCGTTGATTCTGTCTATTTTCTCCTTCGTTATCATAAATACTCCTTCGAATTTCGATAAATTTTCGTAACACCATTATACCATCAAACCGTTATCTTGTCTGCCATTTTCTCATATGTCTTGTCGCCTATGCCGCTGACGTTCTTTATATCTTCCTTCTTCCTGAAGCTGCCGTTTTCCTCGCGGTATGCGATTATAGCCTGGGCTGTGGACGGCCCCACGCCCGGAATTTCGTCAAGCTCTTCCGCCGAGGCTCTGTTTATGTTTATCAGTCCCGATGCTGTCACTCCGGCAGAGGAAGCCGCTACGCCTCCGTTACCTTCAGAAACCTTTTCCGGTATGGTCAGCTTCTGTCCGTCAAAAACTTCTTCAGCTCTGTTAAAACCGTCTATGTCAGCTTCCGCCGTAAGGCCTCCCGCCATTTCGATGACTTCAAACACCCTCGTTCCTTCCTTCACGTCGTATACTCCCGGCTCCTTAACCGCCCCGCTTATGTCGACGTATATTACCGGAAGGCTCTCCTCAAGCTCTGCTTCCAGGCTATCTCCTCCTTCGGCTGCTCGCTCTTCCGACAAAGCCAGCATTTCCTCTTCCAGGGAAGAATTCTGACTTTCCCCTTTCAGTCCAAAAAACAAAGCCACCGCTGCGATTACAACTACCGCAACAGCGACCTTTATCTTCTTATCGTTATCCTCTTTAAAACGCTTCAGCTTCTTAATAAGCTCTTTCGCCTTATCCGCCTTCAATGCGGCCCCAAGCACATCGCTCTTTCTGTTCATTTTCCTCCCCTTTCCCTGTCATAGCAGTTTCCGTACTGTGATTTTACTATCACAGGGGAAGAAAAACAAGGGCGTATGGAAAATTTTGGTTTTTGCCGTTTAAACTGCGGATTTTGCCGAAAATCCGGGTTTAAAAGTCGTCCTCCCACTCTCCGGAGAATATGAGGCTGTCCCTTGAAACCCCGAAATCGTATTTCCTGACGTCGGAGCCCGAAAACTTTATAAGAGCGTCTATTACCAGATCCGGACTCAGGTTTGAAGCGCTTCCGCAGTGAGCCTTTAAATACAGGAGATTATCTCCCGCAGGCTTAAGAATCTCAATCTTATCCTTTATGTCCGTTTCAACCAGCTTCTTATCCTTCTTGCGGCGCTTTTCTACCACTATTTCATCCTGAGCGATAAAATCCGACGTGAATTCCTCCGGATTCCGTCCGCCATATAAAGTACCGGGAACGGTTATGGTATATTCAGCCGAAATCACCATTGCGGCGAGAGATTTTACGTTATCAAGCACCGGTACGCACCTTATAACCTTTATTCCCTCAGGCATGGCGGCTGCAGCCTTTGTCAGAAGCTCTGAAGTATCCACAGGTGATACCGTCTCAAACTCTATGTAGTCCGACTTTGCCTCATATCCAAGGGAAAGAGGCTGAGCAAATCCCAGTTTCGGATGGGGATTGAACCCCTGGGAATAAGCAAGAGGCACTCCGATTTTTCTGAGCGTTCGCTTAAAAAGCCTCAGCATATCCAGATGAGAGGTATACCGTATCATCCCGGTCTTTGAAAATTCCATGGCGTATCTATTCATAAATACCTCCCAGAGCGCATTTTGTGCGGCGGTTTATTCCGCAGCCCGTGCATCCGTAACGGCAGTCGCGGGTAGTCTCTTCACTGTAAGCCTTTTCCCTCTCCTTTTCCAGGTACGACCTGAGAACGGAGCAGTCGATGATATCCCAAGGCATAACTTCGCTGGCGCCTCTCTTTCTGCACGTGTAAAAGTCCGTGTCGATTCCGGCTTTTTCGGCGGCCCTGGCCCACTTTTCAGGATCAAAGTGTTCAGCCCAGCCGTCCAGCCTGCATCCTTCCTTAAACGCCTCGTAGAGGAGCTTTCCGCACCTTCTGTCTCCACGTGCAAATACGGCTTCGCACCTGCTCACCTCATCGTCGTGGTAGTTAAAGGTGACGTTTTTCATCTTAAGGCGGGCCCTGAGATAGTCGTGCTTGCGCCTGAATTCGACCGCCGTATCCTGGGACTCCCACTGGAAAGGCGTATGAGCCTTCGGCACGAAGTTTGATACGCTTACGGTCACGTTAAATCTGCCGCCTCTTCCCGACTCCATGTGGAGCTTTACTATATTCGCGGCTATTTCGGCAATTCCATCCAGATCCTCATCGGTTTCCGTAGGAAGGCCTATCATGAAGTAGAGCTTTATCTGCCGCCATCCCAGCTCTATGGCCTGTCTTACGGCGCTGTATATGTCCTCTTCTGTGATACCTTTATTTATAACGTCTCTCAGCCTCTGGGTTCCTGCCTCCGGCGCAAAGGTAAGCCCCGACTTCTTATACTTCTGAATCTCGTTGAGCACGTTAAAGGAAAAGCTGTCAAGTCTCAGGGACGGAAGGGAGAGAGAAACGTTCTTCTCCATACATTCTTCCATCAGCCCCGTCGCCAGCTCCTCGAACCTTGAGTAGTCGCTGGTAGAAAGGGAGAGAAGTGAAAGCTCCTCGTGACCGGTTGACATAATCTGTTTTTCAGCAAGTTCTCTGATGGTCTCAGGCTTTCTCTCCCTTACAGGCCTGTATATCATTCCCGCCTGACAAAATCTGCATCCTCTGGTGCAGCCTCTGAAAGTCTCCACCACTGCCCTGTCGTGAACGGTTTCTATAAACGGAACTATGAGGTCGGTAGGAAAGTCAACGTCCTCAATATCGTCTATGATACATCTCTCCACTCTGTCAGGAGCATTTTCATAAAGCTTTCTGTAGGATTTGACCGTACCGTCTGGATTGTACTCGGGCTCGTAAAACGAAGGAACGTATACTCCCGTATCCGCCGCTGCGCTGCGCAGAAATTCAGCCTTTGACAGGCCCTTTTCCCTGGCGTCGGCGTACTTTATGAGAAATTCCGGCAGGCACTTTTCTCCGTCTCCTATGAGAAACACGTCTATGAAATCGGCGAGAGGTTCCGGATTGTACGCGCATGGACCTCCCGCGATTACGAGAGGTTCATCCTCTCCCCTTTCTCCCGCAAAAAGGGTGATTCCAGCGAGATCCAGCATGTCCAGTATGCCCGTAAAGGACATCTCGTACTGAAGGGTAAAGCCTACCACGTCCATATCCTTAAGCGCCGTCTTTGTCTCAAGGGTAAAAAGAGGAACGTCTTCTTTTCTCATCAGCTCTGCCATATCAGGAGCCGGCGAGAAAACTCTCTCGCAGTATATGTCATCGGTTTTATTCAGAATGTGATACAGGATCTGAAGACCCATGTAGGACATTCCTATCTCGTAAAGGTCGGGAAATCCGAATGCAAACCTTACCCTCGCCTTTTCCGGGTCCTTTACGGCAATATTTAATTCTCCGCCGGTGTACCTTGCCGGCTTTTCCACCTGCCTCAGCAGGTAATCGAGTTTATCCTTATCCATCAATCCTCCGCAAACAGGCTGTCTATGGTGCAGCCCATTTTCTCCTCTATCCGTGATATGAAATCCTCGGTGTCCTTTTTCTTCTCGAGAAGTCTTCTGGTTCTCTCCTCCGTCTTTCCCGGCTTGTTAATGAGATAGTCAAGCCTTCTGTCAAGGCCCACGTACTCATCTTCGCATACAAGCCTGTCCGCAAGGCACACTATGTCGGTCTCGTCAGGGTCTCCTTTCTTCGGAAAGTCGTAGTGCATGTGATTTTCAACCACGTCCGCCTCATCGATATACCCGAGACTTCTCAGAACCTTCGCCGCTTCCTCGCCGTGATTTTCGTGCACTCTCATAAGGTCGTGAACGAGACCTGCGTACTTTACGAGATCCGCATCGATATTCATTCCCGCCCTGTTTAAAGCCAGGGCGATTCTGTATCCTGTGTCGCTTACGGCGCGGCAGTGGCCTCTGACGTGCTCTGGCGTTCCGTACCGGTCAAACAGCTCCCGGCACTTTTCCTCATCAAGGCGCTTACTCATCGAAGAACTCCATTTCAAAATCGTCAATCTTAATGATGTCCCCTTCTTCAAGGCCCATTTCCTTAAGCCGGTCGATGGCTCCGCTTCTCTCTATGTACTTGTAAAGATACCTGAGGGAGCCCATGTCGTTAAAGTTGGTGGAGTCGAATATCTTCTGAAGCTGCTTTCCGGAAAGAGTGTAACATTCTCCGTCAAATCCTGCGTATACGGTCCTGTAATCGGGATCCTTATCGTCGGCCTCGAAATCGAAGTATTCGTAATCGTCCTCCTCCGGTTCCTGTGCCGCCTTCTCCAGCTCATGAAGTGCCGCAGTTAAAAGCTCCTTTACACCCAGATTAAGGGGAGCAGAAATCGGGAACACCTGATAACCCTGTCCCGTTACGTAGTCGTAAAACTCCCTGTATTCCGGCCCGTTTTCGTCCACCATGTCTATCTTATTTGCAGCTACCAGCATCGGCTTTTCGGAAACCCTTCTGCCGTACTGCCTCAGCTCTTCGTTTATCTTGTCGAAATCTTCCTTCGGGTCTCTGCCTTCGCTTCCGGAAACGTCCACCACGTGGATGAGAACCTTCGTTCTCTCTATGTGCCTTAAAAACTTCAGTCCAAGGCCCAGACCCTTATTAGCACCCTCGATAATGCCTGCGATATCGGCCATGACAAAGTCCTTGTCGTAAAGCTTTACCACGCCCAGGTTAGGCTCTATGGTCGTAAAGTGGTAGTTTTCTATCTTCGGCCTGGCGCTGGTGGACACTGCGAGAAGGCTGGATTTTCCCACGTTAGGAAATCCCACAAGCCCTACGTCCGCGATCATCTTAAGCTCCAGAATCACGTTCCTTTCCTTTGCTGCTCCTCCGGCCTCCGCAAAGTTAGGCGCCTGTCTCACCGAGTTTTTGAAGTTGGTATTTCCTTTGCCGCCCTTGCCCCCTTTGGCCGCAACAAAGCTTTCACCGTCTTCCTTAAGATCCCTCATTACAAGTCCCGTATCCTCGTCGATTACCACGGTTCCCACAGGAACCTTGATGATGAGATCCTGGCCGTTCTTTCCGAAGCATTTCTTCTTCATGCCGTCCTGGCCGTTTTCCGCCTCGTACTTCTTCTTATATCTGAAATCCATCAGAGTGCGCAGATTTCTGTCTGCAAGGAAAACTATGTTTCCTCCCCTGCCGCCGTCTCCGCCGTCAGGCCCTCCTTCCGGAACAAAGGGTTCACGTCTGAACGATACGCAGCCGTTGCCGCCTTTGCCGGATTTTATAGTTATCTTCGCTCTGTCGGCAAACATGGTTCGCCTCCTTTCTGTTCCGGTTGCGCAAAGCCCGTTCATAGCTTAAATTCAAGCTTTGCGCCGTAAGTAAAAAGCCCCTTCATTCAGGGGCCTTAAAATTATGCTTCTTTAGGATAAACGCTTACCTGTTTCTTTGTCTTGCCTTTTCTTTCGAACTTAACGTTACCCTCGATCTTTGCAAACAGTGTATCATCTCCACCGATGCCCACATTGTTGCCCGGATGGAATTTAGTACCTCTCTGTCTTACAAGGATGCTTCCGGCGCTAACGTACTGACCGTCACCGGTTTTAACACCTAAGCGTTTCGACTCGGAATCACGACCGTTCTTCGAGCTTCCTACACCTTTCTTACTTGCCATGGTTTCTACACCTCCTTGTTTCCATTAACGTTTCCTTCTAACAATGCGGTTACTATTTTTCAGCCGCTTCGATAGTCTCGATTATTACTGCCTTAGTAGCCTTCTCGTCTATTTCGATTCCGTGCTCCTTAGCGTATGCGATGAGCTCGTCCTTCTTCATAGATGCGGATACCTTCTTCTCAGCCTTCACATCAGCAGCTTCTTCCTTAACTGCCGCCTTTTCCTGAGCAGGTGCAGCAGCCTTTCCTCCCAGGGATTCGATCTTAATCATCGTATACGGCTGTCTGTGACCCTGTTTCTTTCTGTAGTCCTTCTTAGCCTTATACTTGAAGATTACTACCTTCTTTCCCTTTCCGTTTTCAACAGCCTCGCCTATAACCTTGGCTCCTTCAACGTAAGGTGTTCCTACCTTCAGTCCTGCGTCGTCGCTGAGAACCAGTACCTTGTCCAGTTCAACCTTATCGCCTGCGTTGACGTCAAGTTTCTCAACGGTGATAACGTCGCCTTCCTGTACTCTGTACTGCTTTCCGCCAGTCTCAATAATTGCGTACATTCGTTTACCTCCTCTATCCAGTCTCGCCTTTACCGGGTAGCCCCTGTCGGACTTTGAAAAAACCCTTTCCGAGCGGTCTAACCATGATAGTTTAGCATAGCACGCATAAATTGTCAAGTCAGATTAGCGACCACGACAGATTTTTTCACCCTTTTCATCATATATTATACATGGCATGAACACAGGATGAGTCTGTCGCCGTCCACATCCTCGTCGTACATGCACCCGCGTCTTATTCTGCTGTCGTCGTAGGTCTTATACATGTATATGCCTTTTTCGGTATTGATGCACGATGAATACGTGGTAATATCGTATGTCCCCTTTTCCGTCATAACGCTGCCTCTTACCATAGCCACCGCATCCAAGATGTGGAAAAACTGGGCTATGTCCGAATTCTCATCTTCTTCGGCCACGGAGTTTTCCTTTAGGAAGGCTGCCCTGACAAAACGGGAAACCGACGAATAATCCCCCGGAAGCCCTATAGCTCCCATGCCTTCTGCAAACGGCTTTAAGCTAAGGTTTTCAGAGAACCTATTTTCTGGCCGTCTGCTGGTCAGATTCACATAGTTATTAAGATTCATCATGTGAAAATCGAAGGTCGGGTTATTGGTGAGAACTCCAACCGGATTTTCGAATATCTTAAGGCCTTCTGCCATCTGCTCTATTACAACACATCGGTTTCTGTCAGCCAGCATCCAGTGAAGAGGCGCCGGCGGCATTTCTCTGGCAAAAGCCGTATCTGTAACAGAAAGGTAACTGAAGTCCTTTACGGCTTCGTCGACAGTACCGTATTTTCCGAGAGTCCATGCAATCATCTCAAAGGAAGCTATTTCAAGTCCCTCTCCCGCAGGCTCTGCATATCTAGCGTTTCCCGGAAAATTAAGACCTGCCATAGCGAGACCCTTCTCGTTTACGGCATCCGCATACAGGGGAAATACTTCGCTTTCCGCAGCCATGCCGATTATAGCGTAATGGCTGTCCCATCTTACCCCGTTTCTGAATTCCAGAGGAAAGTTTCTCGGAGTGACCATGACCTTTTCTCCAAAGGAGCAGTCAAGGTCCAGGTTTCGTCCGAAGAAGAATCCGCTGTTCCTATACGTTATACACGTGCACATCGTCTCCCGTCCCCCTTTTAAACTATTCTATGACTACTCCGTCCTCGTCCACTCTCATTCCGCCTGCAAAACCTTCAGGAATTCCGCCATCTTCAGCTTCTCCTTCGGAATCGCTTCCTTCAGGCTTGAAATTCTTATCGAGGACGGCCTGTTCGATTTCAGAGAGCACGGCAGGATTTTCCTCCAGGTATTTCTTAACGTTTTCCTTTCCCTGGCCGATGCGATCTCCCTTATAGCTGTACCAGGATCCGGACTTATCCACTATTCCGTCTGCAACGGCGCAGTCTAAAACATCGCCGCTTCTGGAAATTCCCTGACCGTACATGATATCGAACTCCGCCTGCTTAAACGGTGGAGACACCTTATTCTTCACGATCTTAACCCTGGTTCTGTTTCCTATAATCTGATCCCCGTTCTTTATGGATTCAGCCTTGCGCACATCGAGCCTCATGGTGGCGTAGAACTTAAGAGCCCTTCCGCCTGCCGTGGTCTCAGGGTTTCCGAACATTACGCCTATCTTTTCCCTCAGCTGATTTATGAATATTACGCAGGTCTTCGACTTATTAACAGTGCCCGTAAGCTTTCTGAGGGCCTGAGACATGAGTCTGGCCTGAAGACCTACGTGGGAATCGCCCATCTCGCCCATGATTTCAGCCTTCGGAACGAGAGCTGCCACCGAGTCTATTACGATTACATCGAGGGCTCCCGACCTTGCCAGCATGTCGCATATTTCAAGGGCCTGTTCCCCGGTGTCAGGCTGGGATACCACCAGCTCGTCCATCTTAACGCCCAGATTCTTAGCGTAAACGGGATCAAGCGCATGTTCCGCATCTATGAAAGCGGCCTTACCGCCCTTCTTCTGAGCTTCCGCAACCACGTGCAGCGTAAGAGTGGTCTTACCTGAGGATTCAGGTCCATATATCTCGATTATTCTTCCCTTCGGAAGTCCGCCGACGCCTGTGGCTATGTCAAGGCTGATGGAGCCGGTGGATATGACGTCTACGTGTCCCATACCGGTGCTTCCGTCCATCTTCATTATGGCGCCCTGTCCGAACTGCCTCTGTATCTGCTTAAGCGCCTCCTCCAGCGCTCTTTCTCTTCCGTCGTTATCGGCAGGAGCTCCGCCTGCCAGCTTATCCTTTGCCATTATTACCTCCAAAAGTGAACATCTGTTCTTTTTTAATAATACCCTATCCGGCCCCTTAATTCAAGTCTTTTATGTTTAATCACCTGAATTAATTATATTCCGCCCCTTTGAAAAAGGGCAAGTCTTAAATAATACATTCCGCGACATATATATAACATAAAATCCCCGACAATTTCCACACAATTTAAGTCTGCACCATGAAATTTCAAAGCTTTCTTAAATTCTATCCTATGGTCTTGTTTATAAGATCGAACATGTGAAGCACGGCAACGTTGCGGTTAGCCTCCCTGTCAGTTTTTCCCGTGTTCAGGACCCGCACCTCCTCGCGTCCGTCAAAGGATACGGCTATGTATATGAGGCCTGCCGGTTTGTCCCCGATGGCATCAGGCCCTGCAACTCCTGTTACGGAAATGCACAGGCGGCTTCCCGTCTTTGCCTTAAGGCCCCTGACCATCTCAAGGGCCGTCTCCCTGCTTTCCGCAGTGAAAGCATCCAGCGTTTCTCTCTTTACGGAAAGCTCATCCATCTTTGCCCTTTCCGTATACGTCACCAGCCCCCTGTCAAATACTTTGGAAATTCCGGGAACGCTTACCAGTCTTTCAGAAAGCAATCCTCCTGTACATGACTCGCAGGCGGATATGGTGATATTTCTTTCTATAAGCTTCTTTCCCACCACCTGATGAAGGTCCTCGTCGTCGAAGCTATATATGTACTCTCCTGCAATTTCTGCAACCTTTTCAGCCATGGCGTTCACAGCAACCTTTGCTTCCTCAAGGGTACGGCGCTTTGATGCTATTCTCAGGCTACACTCTCCTTCTTTTGCATAAGTTGCCAGAGTAGGATCTGTCTGTGCGTCTATCAAAGGCAGCAGCACCGTCTCAAGCTCCGACTCTCCGATTCCGAAAGTGCGAAGGATTCTGTAGTAGATGACCGAATCGCTGAGGCTTAAAAGATAAGGCTTTACACGCCTTTCCCACATTCTCTTCATCTCTCTCGGCGGCCCGGGCATACATATAGCCGTCTTTCCATCCGAACTTAAGGCAAAACCCGGAGCAGTGCCGGCATCGTTATCGAAGACTACAGCCTTTGTCGGCATCATAGCCTGTTTAAAGTTGTTTTCCGTAAGAGTATACCCCCGGCGCTTTGAAATCGCGTAAAGGGTGTCCAGGCTCTCCTGATGCATTTCAAGGGTATCGCCCATGACCTCACACACCGTTTCCTTAGTTAAATCGTCCTCCGTAGGGCCAAGGCCTCCCGTGGTTATGACAAGGTCGCAATCGCGAAAAGCCATTTTCAGCATGTCGGAAAGCCTTCCCGAATTATCTCCCGCCGTATAGTGGTACATGACGTCGATACCCAGGGTGTTAAGCTCCCTTGAAAGGAAAACCGTGTTGGTGTTTACTATTTGTCCGAACAGAATCTCAGTTCCTACGCTTAAAATTGCTGCTTTCATTTTCCCACCTCGCAAAATGCGCGAAAGCAGTTAAGCCTTCGCGCATCGTAAAACTATTTCATTGAAAATACCGATTTATTCTTAATGATGTACTCTGCGCCGGAATATACGGTCATGATGAGAGATGCCCAGAGGAATATCTGACCGGCAAGGCTGAAGCCTTCATAGGCCGCCGTATCCTTTAACGCCGATGTCAGAAGAAGAAGAGGAACGGCTATCATCTGAAGAACAGTCTTTATCTTTCCGCTCATTCCTGCGGCGATGACTATACCTTCCGCAGCGGCAACAGACCTCATTCCCGCGATTGCAAACTCTCTGGCAAGGATGATTATGAGCATCCAGGCCGGCACCATTCCCCCTTCTACCATCAGGCAGAAAGCCGAGTACACGAGAATCTTATCAGCAAGAGGATCCATTATCTTTCCGAAGTTGGTAACAAGGTTATACTTTCTCGCAATCTTGCCGTCCAGCATGTCCGTAAAGGACGCCGCTATGAATATGATAAAAGCCGGAACGAACAGCTCCGTCATATAGCAGGCGATAAAAAACGGCACTGCCACCACGCGCAAAACCGTAAGCTTGTTAGGTAAATTCATGTAATACCTCCAAAATAAAAACCCGGAAGCTCCGTTAAGGAATAATTGACGCCCTATCGTTCGATAGGTGGGTATCCTGCCTTCATCTCTCTGTCTTCCGTCTGCATGGGCGGCATGACATAACAGCTGACGGACTCCGGATTCCCGTAGTTAAAGTGTAGGTTCAATTATGAAGCCTTAACGCAAGTTCCAGGCAAGCTTTATTATAATACAAATTTCCGCCCCGTGCTACACATTTTTAAGTATACATGCCATAAGCCCGGATGTCATAAACCGTCTCGGGGCGCAGATGTAACGTTACGGTATTATTCCTCGTAAAGATCTATGGCGCAGTTGGTATGAACCTTCTGAACGTCGTCGTTATCCTCGAAGATTTCTATCATCTTTCTCAGCTTCTTGATATCGTCCTCGCCAGGGGTTGCTTCAACGGAAGGAACGTATTCGATGTCGGACTCTACCAGCTCATAGCCTGCATCGGTGAGAGCCTGATGCACGTCAGCATATGCCGACGGGTCGGTCTGAATCTCGAAGCTGTCATCATGGGTTATCATGTCGTCAGCTCCTGCTTCGAGAGCTGTTTCCATCAGCGCATCCTCGTCCACGTCGTCGGTCTTTTCGATGAGTATAACTCCCTTTCTGGAGAACATGTAGGATACGCATCCGTTGGTTCCCAGGTTTCCGCCGTGCTTATCGAAGGTGGATCTGACAAAGGATGTAGTTCTGTTGGTGTTATCCGTAAGGCAGTCCACAATAACGGCAACTCCCCCTGCGCCGTAGCCTTCAAAGGAAAGCTCCTCGTAGGACACCCCTTCCAGTTCGCCGGTTCCCTTCTTAATGGCTCTCTGTATGTTATCGTTAGGCATACTTATAGCCTTTGCCTTTTCTATGGCAACTCTCAGCCCCGCATTGTACTCAGGATCTCCTCCGTCCTTTGCAGCAACCGTAATCGCCTTTGCATACTTTGTGAACATTGCAGCCCTCTTGGAATCCTGAGCCGCCTTTCTTCCTGCTATTGTACCGTGTCTTCCCATCAAGACACCTCCTGTTCTTTATATGAATTTAATATTTTTAACAACTGAAATAGTATACACCATACTGCCGGTAATTGCAATTACTATTGTTCAGGCTGCCACAGCCCTATAGCGTGGCTTACCGGAAGGGAAAAAACTATGGACTGAGCCTTGCTGTCCAGGCCCGCTTTTTCCATTATAGCCTTCATAATGTTGTTTCTGCCCTGGGTCGGAACGACGATAAAGTGTATCTCCTTTTCCGACGCTATGGAAAATCCGAAGAACTTCTCCGTATATTCGGCTCCGGTACCCTTCGCCTTTATTACGGTGCCTCCCGAAGCTCCCGCGCTCCTTGCCGCATCCATTATCAAATCCGTGTAGCCTTCGTTAGCTATGACGAAGAGCAGTTCAAAATCAGTATTTACAGCCATTCTCTTCTCTCTTTCTGCAAAAATAGACGACTTTCTGTCACCGGAACCCAGTGTCTGTCCGTCAAGAATGTATTCGAAGCTTCTCTTTCCTCCGACGCTGTTTAAGGGAACCGAAACGACTATTCCGTTTCCGGGAACCTCTATGTACATTTTGTTCTTGAAGTCCTTGAAAAGCTGCGAAACTCCCGAATCCGTAATTATGCCGAAAACGATTGCCTTCTCCACGGGAGTAAGATACAGATAGTCAAGCACTTCCGAAGAAGCGGTACCGTTTCCGAGGACAACGTCTGTGGTAAACACGTTGTTTTCGTTGAAAATGCGTATTACCTTCTCCGCTCTGTGACGGTCGGTAACCGCAGTCACAAGATGTAATCCTTCCATATAAATCTCACCTCTCCCGTTACAGCTCTATTATATCTTCGTCGGCAAACTGCTGAATCGTTTCCTGCATTCTGATTCTCATGGTCTCTTCTTTTCTCGTCCTGAGCCTGTATATTCCGCCCAGAAGCTGAATCATGATGAGAGGCGTCATTGCTACCATGGCGACTATTCCGAATGCGTCGGTGATGATTCTGTCAACGCCGCCTATGGCCTCGCACGCTCCCATGGCAAAAGGAAGAAGGAACGTTGCCGTCATAGGTCCCGAAGCAACTCCGCCGGAGTCAAAAGCGATTGACGTAAATATTTTTGGCGTAAATAAAGACATCAGAAGCGCTATTGAATATCCCGGTATGAGAAAACACATGACCGAAATGCCGGTGATTACACGTATCATTGCAAGAGCAAGGGAAATGGCCATTCCGATAGAAAGGCTCAGCTCCATGGCTCTCGCAGGAATGGTTCCCGCAGTAATCTCCTCTACCTGCTTGTTAAGCACGTGTACGGCAGGCTCCGCCGCAACTATAAAGTACCCTATGACCATGGCAAGGGGAACGAGAATCCAGAAGAAATCCGCGCTTCCTATGAGTTTTCCTATGTAGTTTCCCACGGGCATGAATCCCACGTTTACACCCGTAAGGAAGAGCACCAGGCCTATATACGTGTGAACCAGGCCGATGCAGATTTTGATAAGAGCCTTCTTCTCCAGCTTTATAACCATGACGTTAAACAGCAGGAAGAACAGTATTATAGGCGCAAGAGCTATTGCAACCTCCTCCAGATACTTCGGGAACTCAGAAACGAAGAGCATTATGGCGTCCTGAGAGCTGTTTCCTTCAGGAATCTCAACGGGAGTGTACGCTCCCTCCGCAGGATATAAAAGCCCTAAAATGAGCACCGCAAGTATAGGTCCTATGGAGCATAGAGCTACGAGACCAAAGCTGTCGTTTCCGGCGTGTCTGTCGCTTCGTATATTGGAAACGCCCACACCGAGAGCCATTATGAAAGGTACCGTCATAGGTCCCGTTGTAACTCCTCCGGAATCAAAGGCTGCAGCCCAGAAGTCCTTAGGAACAAATGTTGCCGTAATAAAAACTATGATGTAAAAACCGATTAAAAGATATGAAAGCGGTATGCCGAAGAGAATTCTCAGCATCGCTATTACGAGAAATATTCCCACTCCGAGAGCCACCGCTATGATTATGACGGCGTTCTCAATGGTAGGTATCTGATCTGCCAGAACCTGAAGGTCCGGCTCCGAAACAGTGATTATAACACCCATTAAAAAGCTGACGAGTACGATTACCCAGACGCGTCTGGATTTAGTCATGCACGAGCCGACCTTGTTTCCTATAGGCGTCATAGCCGTATCGGCGCCCAGTGTAAAGAAAGCCATACCTCCTATTAACATAATTGCGCCGATTATGAACGCAACAAACATGTTGTTGGGAATCGGCGCAATGGTAAAGCAAAGAAGTATTACTATAGCGGTTATGGGCAATACGGATGTCACTGCTTCGTGAAACTTTTCATAAAGCATGGATCTGTTGCTCAAATATACACCTCTTTTTCATTTTTATGCAAAAACTTATCTTGTACTGAGTATTATACAGTTTTTTCGTCTTCAAGGCAAGCATCTTCTATATTTTTGTGGGCCGTCGCCATCATCAGCTTGATTCTGTTAAGCTGATTTACGTCGCTGGCGCCGGGGTCGTAGTCTATAGCCACTATATTCGCCTTAGGATTCATCTTTCTCAGAGCCTTCATCATGCCCTTGCCTATTACGTGGTTAGGAAGACACGCAAACGGCTGGAGGCAGACGATGTTTTCAACTCCGCTGTGAATGAGCTCCATCATTTCACCCGTAAGGAGCCACCCTTCACCGCACTGGTTTCCCAAAGATGCGATCTGCGATGCGTTAGCCGCCGTCTCCTCTATGTATGCGGGTTCTGTAAAGTGCTTACTCTCTCTGAGGGCCTTTCTCATAGGCTTTCTCAGCCACTCTATGGCCTTGATTCCAAGGTTGTTCACGGACTTCTGCTTATGAGTTCCCGAAAGATGCTCGAAGTTGAACTGTTTGCTGTACATTCCGTACAGGAAGAAGTCGAGCATGTCCAGGACTACGGCTTCTCCGCCCTCCTGCTCTATAATGCCTACGATGTCGTTGTTGGCGTTAGGATGATATTTTACGAGAATCTCTCCCACGACGCCTACCTTAGGCTTTACTTCTCCCGTTCTCACCACTTTGTCAAAGTCTTCGACTATACCTTTCAGGTTCTTTGCAAAGACCCTCCTGTTGAAGTGAATGGTGTTGTCGATTATCCTGTCGTGCCACTTGTCCAGTATGGCCTGACACGTTCCCGGAACCTTTTCGTAAGGCCTCGTAGCGTAGAGGACTCTCATGATAAGGTCTCCGTACACGACTCCCACCGCAAGCTTAAGGCCCATCTGCGGCGTAATCTTAAAGCCCGGATTCTTTTCAAGGCCCACCGTGTTAAAAGAAACAACGGGAACCTGCTCCATATCGAGATCCTTAAGGGCCTTTCTCAGAAGGGCGACGTAATTGCTGGCTCTGCAGCCTCCGCCTGTCTGGCTCATAAATACGGCCGTTTTGTTCAGGTCGTATTCTCCCGACTTAAGCGCCGATATTATCTGTCCCAGCGTCACGATGGTAGGATAGCACGCGTCGTTATTTATATATCTCAGCCCCTCCTCCACCGAGTTCTTGTCAACGTCCGGAAGGAGCACCGCATTGTATCCGCATGACCTCATGGCGGCTTCCAGATAGGTGAAGTGTATCGGTGACATCTGCGGCACGAGAATGGTGTAGTTTTCTCTCATCTCCTCCGTAAAGAGGAGTCTCTCGTAAGGCTCGATTTCCGGAACCACGTGGATGTCGTTTTTGTCCCTGGCCTCCATAGCAGCCTTAAGAGACCTGATTCTGATCTTTATAGCTCCCAGGTTTGAGCCTTCGTCTATCTTAAGAACAGTGTAGAGCTTGTTATGAGCTCTGCATATCTCCTCCACCTGATCCGTCGTCACCGCATCCAGGCCGCATCCGAAGGAGTTAAGCTGTATTATCTCCACGTCGTCGCACCTTCCGGCAAAGTCCGCAGCCTTGTAGAGCCTGGAATGGTATACCCACTGGTCCAGAACACGAAGAGGCCTCTGGAGCTTGCCCATGTGGGCTACGGAGTCCTCCGTGAGAACCACCAGATCGAAGGAGTTTATCAGCTTATTTATGCCGTGATTGATTTCAGGATCCACGTGATACGGCCTTCCTGAAAGAACTACGCACTTCTTGTGATTTGCCCTGGCGTATCTGAGAGCGTACTCGCCCTGCTTTCTTATATCGTCCTTAAAAGCGTTCTGTTCCTTACGCGCCTTCGTCACGGCGCGCATTATCTCATCTTTTTCGATGTGATAAGGTTTAAGGATCTCCGAAAGTTCGTG
>CASFAX010000009.1 GCA_949292945.1 uncultured Bacillota bacterium
CTGTCGGCAAGCTGGGTGAAACTCTCCTCATAACTGGTCATAAACAGGTTCCACGGTATGAAGCCTCCTTCGAGGAACACCTTCTGAAGGAAGGCCCACGGCTTTTTCAGCCGCTTAAGTCTTGCAAAAGCCTTCAGGTTAAGGGTATCTATCTTCGTTTTCACCAGATTTACGAGAAATTCCTCTCCCGTATCCTCTGCCGATTCCAGCATCTGCCTGTAGCAGGCTTTGTCCAGGACTATGTCTATATCCTGAGGATCTCCGCTCCTGCCGTAGAGGTCGGTAGCCTCTTTTATGGCGTCCTTCATTATCACAGGCATGAAGTCGTAGTTTCTCTCCTTTACCATGACTACCGTCTTCATCATGTCCGTATCTCCCGATGAGATGAGGTAGTTGTCGTCCGGCGTGACTCCGAGAAGCTCGGCCTTCAGGCAGACTTTGATGTTGTGATAGTCGTATGGAAAGAGCATAAACGCCAGCTCCTTCCTCTCCGGCAAAGTGTTGTATATGAGATCAAAGAGGTTATTCTGCTCCCTTCTTATGAAGGCTTCCACATCGCCGTTTTTTAAGTCCTGGGAATCACCGTAGCCGTACTCTTTCAGGATTACGTCTGCCGCATCCAGGTCTCTGCTGGCGATGACCCGGGAAAGATCCTTTCTGGTCATGAGATTTCTGGAGAAACATCCGATAAAGGCGTCCGCAAAGATGTATTCGTCTTTCTTTCTCTTTGCCATTTTATCTCTCCTTACTTAAACAGCCTTGCCGCAACTTCCGGCACCAGCTCGCTTCTCATAGCCTCAATTCTCGCTTCCACGCTTCCGTTTACGTAGACGCTTCCGCGCTTTACTATGACGCCTGCCTTTATTTTCCTCGTCTCGTCTGAAAGGACGTACTTTCCGGCAGGGTTCTTTTCTCCGAGGAGTTTTTCCAGCTTTTCACCGTAAAGGCTTCTGTCCCTTTCGTTCAAAATGAGCTCTCCCCCTTCGGGAGCAAGGCTTTCCGCCGTATCTGCAAGGAATTTCAGATACACATCCTCTTCAAGACCGGAAATCTTCTTTATGGCTTCTCCCAGGCATCTTTCTATGAGTACCTGCTTTTCTTCCAGTATGAGCTTACCTGCATCTATCTTCGCGACGGAAACGTTTCGCTCCACCATGGCGGCTCTTTCCGCTTCCCCGTCAGCTCTTACAGCTTCTCTCTTTTCCTCGGCCTCTTTTCTGGCCGCTGCAAGGATTTCCTCCTTCTTTGCGGCAGCCTCCTGAGCGATGGCGGCAGCTTCCCTTTCGGCGTCATATATTATTTTAGAAGTAATGTTGTCTATTGCCATATGACTCACATCCTTTTTACGGATTTCAATCCCGGTTTAAACACCCGAGAACAGGAGCATGAGAAGGGATACCAGCAGGGCGAATATGGCGTAGGTTTCTACCATTGCCGCATAGATTATACCCTTTGCCATCTGATCCGGACGCTTTCCCAGGAGCATTATACCTGCTGCTGCGGCTTTTCCCTGAGCTATAGCCGACCAGATTCCCACTATGCATATAGGAAGACCCGATGCGAAGATGTAAAGTCCTTCCGTTATGGTAAGATCCACCATTCCGCCTCCGCCGAACATTCCTATCTTCATGAAGATGAGGAAGGCGACGATGAGTCCATATATTCCCTGGGTTCCCGGAAGAGCCTGAAGTATGAGGGTCTTTCCGTATTTTTTAGGATCCTCCGCTACTACTCCTGCCGCAGCCTGACCTGCGATACCTACGCCCATGGCGCTTCCAACGCCTGCAAGAGCTGCAGCTGCTGCTCCGAATAATGCCAATGCTGTTCCTGATATCATTTTCTTACACCTCCATCTGTGTCTTCGCTGAGTTTTATATATTTTGTGTTTCTGCGAAGAGGTGTGAACTCCTCTCCGCCGTCCTCGTAGAATTTACCGAAGAATTCTATGTACTGAAGCCTGCTGGTATGCACGAACGCTCCCAAAGCATTGATGGCAAGGTTGAATGTGTGTCCGATGAAGAAGGCCAGAACCATTATTATGGCCCCTTTGATGCCGCCTCCTCCGAGGCTTCCCACCGTGTTAACGACCTGTGCTATTACGCCTGTTGCAAGTCCCAGCGCCAGAAGTCTCGAATAGGAGAGAATATCCGACGCATAGCTGGTCACATTGTACAGGGCTCCAAGTCCTCCCGTTATCTTGCCGATTCCCTTCTTCTTTCTTCCTCCTGTGAGAAGAAGTATTGCAGCTCCCGCGATGGTTATGTACATTCCCGGTTTTACTAGGGTCTGGCTCACCTGGCTTCCTCCCAGCCACATAACCGCGCCTGTTATAACCATGTACCACGAGAATATGTCAAAGACTGCATCCCACTTGTGGCCGGATTTTATAAGCTCCGCCGCCTGTATTCCCATGCCTATGAACAGGTGAACTATTCCGAGGGCTATGGAGAAGACAAGCAGGGTTATCGGATCGTCCAGAGGGTTGAACCAGACGGGATCTACAGTTATTTCCCTTCCGAGGAACGTCCTCGATGCCACCGTTACAAAGTCTCCGAACCATCCGCCGAACATGGCTCCCCAGAACACTGTGGATATTCCGCAGTAGAAGAACATCTTCATCATCCTGTACGTCATGCCCTCCAGGTTGAACTTCTTAAGTATTACGTATGTGGCCAGTGTAAGAACTACACCGTACCCTGCATCAGAAAGCATCATCCCGAAGAACACCGCGTAAAACGGCGCCATCACTCCGGTCGGATCCACGGTTCCGTAAGCCGGCAGGGAATACATCTCCGTAATGGACTCGAACGGGTAAACCATGGAGCGGTTCTTTAAAACAACAGGCGGTTCGTCTCCTTCTTCCGGATCCGTAAACTCGAACCAGCATCCGTACTTAGAGAGGACTCTTACGGCCTTTTTTATGCATACTTCCGGAATCCACCCTTCAAGGGCGAAGGTTCTCTCCGTGTTAAGAAGGTTTTCCCTGGCTCTCTCTCTGTCCCTTTCCATTACCAGCTGGTCGTGGAGACATTCGATGCCTTCCCTGTAGCCGTATTTTGCGCCTATATCCTTTTCAGCCTTTGATATTCCCACATCCAGCTTTTCTATGGACTTTTCTATAAACTCCTCGCACTGGGCCGCCGTTCCGTGAAGCCCGGCAAATTTTGATTCCATAAAGCCCGACTGCCTTAGAACCTCAAGAGCTTCTTCCGTCTCTTCCTTAAGTGTGAACATGGCCACGTATATGAGGTCTTTGTCCCTGTTGACTTCTCTCAAGTCGGCCCGCTCGCTCTTTTTCAGAACTTCCTCCGTCAAAGAGTTCATATCTACGGCCGAAGGAATCACCCCGAGGGTTATGTCACATCTTTTCGTTTCCGTAAGCTCCAGGGGCAGGTCATAGCCCATCCACGGCCTTACGGCCGCCAGCTCGGTCATTCTCTTGTTTTTCTTTTCTCTCAGTCTGTGGAGCATGAGATTTATACCGAGAACGGTATCAACGTCGCCTTCTATCTTCCGCCGTTCCTCCATGACCTGGGCCAGATCGTCCCGGTGAAGTATGCGTCTCGTGCTGAAAAGGGGCGACTTTGCACCGGAGTATTTTCCCAGTACGCTAAGGGCAAGTTCAGCATCGTTTATCCTGGATTCCAGTTCCGCGACTTTCTCCGCGCTTCTGGCCGCCTCCCCTTCCGCCGTCAGCTCCTCGCCCGGCGCAAACTCCGAAGGACTTCTAAGCTGAACGCTTTCCATGTCCATGAGCTCCGCCAGGAGACTGTTCTTCACGCTGTCCATGCCGATGACTGAGACTTTTTCCATCTTAACTATCGACACTTATGTTCACTATCCTTTCTGTCACGTAGGCCACCGCCTCAGGGAAATTAGGCTCGGCCCGCTGGGCTATGACCGACTGCTGTCTCTTGGCCTCCGCCATAGCGGTTTCGTATTCCTTCTTCGCCTCCTCTTCCCCTTTTTCTACGAGAGTCCTGTATATACTCTCAGCCTCATCCCCGGCCTTCTCTCTCAGCCGGGCGGCGTCCTTTTCTGCCTTTTCCATAAGTTCCCTGGCATCTGATCTGGCCTTCTTCAGAGTTTCGTCGGCTTTCGCCTCTGCCTCCCTCACCAGATTCAGCTCTCTTGAAAACATATTCCGTCACCTCCCCGAGTACCGCCGGTAAATCCTCAGACGAATTTTTCCGCGATACGATGTAATTCTGACTTTACTCAATTCTTTTCCCCTTTAAGTAAAATCAAAATATTGCACCTATTTTACACAGATTATACCCTAAAATCAACCAAAATACTCCCCGTTTCCTTAAGTATACAGTGTACTTAAATTAGTACACGATGCTAACAGGTGGTGGCTGGTGAAGCCTCGCGAGGGGCTCTCGGAGACTGGCAGGGGCTGGCAAAAGGGCCCTTAAGGACTGGTTCGATGTGAAGTCCTATTTTGCGCGGTGAGGTCGAACACTTTTTCGATGTATAGCGGCAATTTGATGTCTCAGGTCGAACTTCTCAGGAGCCGGAGCGATGTAAACTGCTGATTTGTTCGACCTCAGTGCCAATTTCAGGCTTTGAGACCGAAAAAACGCTCGACCCACGAGCAGGATTTCGCCTTCAAGGTCGAACATAGGGAAAGCGGCGGTTGCTTCAGTGCGAGCGCAGCAATCAGCCAAGTCGCTCAGCAAGCAGACGACAGTTGCTGCCATGCTGGAACACCAATCTCTGCGGCGCTGAAATTGCACTGAAGGTGTCGGTGCTACTTTCTCTATCAAAAAATGAGAAATACGAGCACAAAAAAGCTCGTATTTCAATGCAGAGTCAATATTCAGGAGCACCGAACCCTTTGATTTCCAGTGGATGGTGCTCCTATCTTCATTTATTTAGTCGTTTTAGTACCATTTCTGTGGTACTGATGATGATAAAAATCGTCAAATCCGAGTACGCGCCTTGCTACCCATCGCGAACACGTCGGTCTCAGTCCGAAAAAGAGTTCTCGTAAATGTCGATAACGACTCCTATTACCTTAATTTCCCTGCTATTTCCTCTATTTTCTTGAACCTGTTGTTGAGGCCGGACTTTTTCATGGGCGGATTCATCATCTCTGCCAGCTGGGTCAGGCTGGCTTCCGGGTTTTCAAGGCGCAGCTCTGCTGCTTCCCGGAGCTTTGGCGGCAAAGAGACGAGGCCCTTTTTTTCCTCTATCTTCCTTATCCACTCTATCTGCTTCTGGGCGGCGTTGATGGTTCTGTCGGCGTTGGCGGTGTCGCAGTTGGTTATGCGCACCGTTTCGTTTACCAGTTCCTTCTTAATCTTTACGTTTTCAAAGGCAAGCATCTGTGTGTGGGCGCCCATTATGGCCAGGGTGTCGCAGATGTAGTCGGAATTCTTCATGTATACGGCATACCCTGTTCTCCGGCTGACGGTTTTTGCCGATAAATCCACGAAGGTGTTTATCATCTTCCTGAGGTCGTCGGCAAGCTTCTTTGACGCGCAGAGGATTTCCAGGTGGTAGGCCTTTTCCGGATCCGATACGCTGCCGGAACCCATGAACACCCCGCGCAAATACGACTTTCTGCAGCATTTGGTGCGGATAAGGTCATCGTAAATTCCGTCTGAAATGTAGTTGTTGCCCTCGCGGACGAGGAGGATACCCGTCTCCCTGAGTATCTGCTCGCTTCGCATTTCCGGGCCTATGGTCAGCATGTAGACGTACCCCTTTTTCAGGTTGGTGCCCTCGCCTATCTCAAGCTCCGTATCCACCTGAAAGTAGTCCTTTATGAGTTTTTTGTAGTGGCGGGCTACCGCCGGATTGTCGGTGGTTATAACTATCTTGAACTTTCCGCCTCCCGCAAGGCGTATGCTTCCGGACACGCGGACAAAGCCTGCAATTTCCGCCAGCTGGCAGCATTTCTTCGGCGGATAAACTCTCGAAAGCTCGTTTTTCGTCTCAGTTGAAAATGACATGGAAAACTTATACCTCTCATTGCTCAAAGTGTGCTTCTGTCAAAGGTTATCATAAAAGGAGCTCACTTTGTTAAAAAAGAAGCCCCACTCCTGCTGAAGTGAGGCTGCAATTAAGTTACGTCAGTTATTTTCTCGGTGGAAGGGAGAGGATTTCTCTTGCCTCGTCAGGTGTGGCGATTTCTCTTCCCAGAAGTTTTGCAAGAGCCACTGCCTTTGCTACCATTTCGCCGTTGCTCTTTGCGAGAACGCCCTTTTCAAGGTAGAGGTTGTCTTCAAAACCTACTCTTACATGTCCTCCCATGGAAATGGTTGCAGCGGCAATGTGCCATGCGTTCTTTCCAAGACCTGTAGCGGTCCAGGTGGATCCAGCAGGAATGGAGTTTGCCATGTAAACCAGATCTCTTACTGTAGCGGACATCTGTACGCCGAGAACGAAGTCGAAGTGAAGCGGATGAACCAGCAGACCCTTTCTGTCAGCAACTTTGAGAGCCAGGTCGATCATTCCCTTGTCGAATACTTCAAGCTCAGGCTTTATGCCTCTTTCCTTAAGGATAGTAGCGAAGTTTTCTATGGTAGTGTTGGTGTTGGTGAAGATCTCGTCTCCGCCGAAGTTGCATGTACCGCAGTCAAGAGTAGCCATTTCAGGGGTAGGAACGATTTCGGTAGACTGAAGTCTCTCAAGGTCTGTCATTCCAACTGCTCCGCCTGTGGAAGGCTGGATGATTACATCCGGGCACTCTTTTCTGATAGCGTCCACACAAACCTGGAATCTTTCCTTGCTCTGAGTAGGAGTTCCATCGTCTTCTCTTACATGAAGATGGATGAGTGCAGCTCCTGCATCATAAGCGGATTTAGCTTCCCTTACAATTTCCTCTACAGTGTAAGGAACTGCAGGGTTCTGCTCCTTAGTAACTTCTGCGCCGCATATGCATGCGCTGATGATAAGTTTGTCCATTGGTCTTCTCCTTTAAATCTCTATTACCTGTACCGGCTGATTTTCCGGCACCGTTAAACTAAACTAGATTATATCATCAAATGTCCCGGTGTTCAAGTGTGAGCCTGAGCCCCTCTTTTCCGTTCAGCCTCCTGTACATGCAGTTTGCCATGGTAACGCTGCGGTGCTGGCCTCCCGTGCATCCGAAGGCTATGTTCAGGTGATACTTTCCTTCCTTCATATATGCCGGAATCATCTCCATGAGCATGGCTTCAAAAGCATCTGCAAAGTCAGCCGCTACCTTCTGCTTCATCACGTAGTCGTAGACTTTTTTGTTGTTTCCCGTAAGCTTCTTCAGGCTTTTGACGTAATAGGGGTTCGGTATGAACCTCATGTCCAAAACCATGTCGGCTTCGGCCGGAATTCCCTTCTTAAATCCGAAGGAAGTTATATTTACGGCAAAGGACGATTCCCCTTTCTCCTCGCCGAACAGCCTCTCTATTTCCCTCTTCAGGCCGGCTACCTTCATTCCCGTCGTATCTATTATGTAGTCGGCCGTCGCTCTAACGTCTGCCAGCGCGTCCTTTTCCCTTTCGATTACCTCCCTGCTGGTGGAGCCTGCCGCCAGAGGATGGTTCCTCCTGGTTTCGTTGTACCGCTTTATGAGGGTTTCGTCGGAGGCTTCAATGAAGAGAACCTTACAGTCTATCCTGTCGTCCTTTCTCAAATCGGCTATACACGATATGAGGTCCGAAAAGAACTCGCCGCCTCTCACGTCCACCACAAAGGCTGCCTTATCTATTTTCTTCTTGGACAAAGCCGTCAAATCTATGAAATCCCTTATGAGAGCAGGAGGCATGTTGTCCACGCAGTAATACCCTCTGTCCTCAAACCAGTCTATGGCGTTGGTCTTGCCCGAGCCGGAAAGCCCCGTCACTATTACGGTCTCCAAAACATCCATCTCTCTTAAACCTCTTCAATATTCACTATGCGCTCTGCGTCAAGTCCTGCCGCAAGAGCACGCTTTACCCCGTTTTCAAAGCTTCCCACCCTTTCCGAAGTGTGGGCGTCGCTGCTGACTACGAACTTCACATCGTACTCAGCGCAGATCCTGATTTCCTCCTCGGTTAGGTGTGAATGCCACGTGCTTATCTCCATCCACGTGCCTCTCGCCTCGCAGGCTTTGGCAAGCTCCCTTATGTCAAACTTTGCCTTGTCCCCCGGGTGGGTCAGAATTTTTATGTCGTTTTCGTAGAGGCACTTTACCGTCATATCGGTGTTTGCGGTCATAAGTTTTCTGGCAGATCCTGCCGGAATGACTCCGCCCTTTGCAATGCCGTTTTTGAGACAGTTTCCGTGAAGCACGCCGTAGTGATATCCTGCGATAACGAAGTCGAATATCTTCTTTTCCCTTTCATTAAGGTCTATGTACGGCGCCCGTTTCAGAACGTTTGCCTCAACGCTCAGGTATATGTCTATGTCGGAATAGAGCTTGTTCAGCCTGTCCACTTCCGCCCTCATTATGGTAAAATCGCCCCGCTTCACTCCATAGAAGATGTGACCCGGGCCGTGGTCGGAAATGGCGATGGCCTTGAGCCCCTTCTCCCGGGCAACCTTGACGTTATCCTCTATGCTTCCCTTTCCGTGGGAAAAGGTCGTGTGGGTGTGATAGTCAAAGGTCATCCGGTAAGTTCTGCCGTTAATTTCTGCCGTATTTGTCATCTATAATCCTCACCTCCGGTTCCAGTCTTATTCCCGTCTTATCCTGCACCGTATTCTGCACCAGGTGCATAAGGTCAATTATATCCTGAGGAGTTGCGCCGCCTGCGTTTATGACAAAACCTGCATGCTTTGGCGACACCTGTGCTCCCCCTACGCTTATACCCTTAAGTCCCGCATCTTCCACCAGCTTTCCCGCAAAATGTCCGGGAGGCCTTTTAAAGAAGCTTCCCGCGCTGGGGTACTGAACCGGCTGTTTCTCGTTCCTCTTTGCTGTAAGTTCATTCATCTTTCCTCTGATTTCCGCCTTTTCGCCCTTTGTCAGACGAAGACCTACGGACACCACCACGTCCCCCGACGTCTGAATGGCGCTGTGACGGTACGACAGGTCAAGATCCTCCGGGCGCAAAGTCTTAAGCTCCCGGCCGTCTGCGGAAACCACGTTTACAATCTCAACTATGTCCTTCATTTCGCCGCCGTAGGCTCCCGCGTTCATAAAGACCGCGCCGCCAATGCTTCCGGGAATTCCCGACGCGAACTCGAAGCCCGCAAGGGAATTTTCAAGGGCTGCCGAAGCCATTTTGCTCATGAGAGTCGAAGCCCCGCATACTAAAAGCGTATCGTCTTTTACCGATATATTCGAAAAGCCTTCTCCCAGCTTTACCACAGTGCCCGGATATACGTCCGCAGCAAATAGGGTATTGCTTCCGTTTCCTAGAAGAAGGTGAGGTTCCCCGGACCCGGCAAGCTCCGAAAGAATCTCCCTAAGCTCCTCCACGTTTTCCACCGTCACGAGCTGCTTCACCTTCCCGCCTGTGCGAAAAGATGTGTACCCGCTCATATCAACGTCGTATCTATATTCCATTAAAGTACGTCCTTTCTGTTTATGTCATACTTGTTGAATTCTATGTAATCGTCGGTATTCTGAGGCATTTCCTTTCTCTCCAGCCTGTTCCTTATGAACCTTCCGGCATAGTAGTAGATTATTGCAAACACCGGAACTCCGAGAACCATGCCGATGAATCCGAAAAGACCTCCTGCTATGATTATGGCAAACATTACCCAGAAACTTGCAAGGCCGGTGGTTTCGCCCAGGATTGCAGGGCCTATGACGTTTCCGTCAAGCTGCTGGATTATCAGTATGAGAATGAGGAAGTAGAAGGACTGCAAAGGACTTACCAGGAATATTATTATGGCCGACGGAATGGCTCCGATAAACGGCCCGAAAAACGGTATGACGTTGGTCACTCCCACGATAGTGCTGACGAGAGCAGGGTAAGGGAGGTGCAGAACCGTCATGGACGCATAGCATATTACGCCTATTATGGCCGAATCTATTATCTTGCCGTTTATGAAGCCGCCAAAAGTCCTGTTGGCAAAGTTTCCGAAGTCGAATATCTCGTCGGACACAGATTTGCTGGTGGTTGCCAGTATGGCCTTCTTAAGCTGAGCCTTAAACTTCTCCTTGCTGTTGAGAAGGTAGACGCAGGCGATGACCCCTACCACCACGTTGAGGGCAGTCTTAAGGGTGAGTATAACTCCCGTGGATATGGTCTCCATATAAGATCCTATTCTGGTCATAAGGTCGCTCTGAACCCAGTTCAGCACGGTATCTTCCATGTTCCTCACCACGCTGTCTAGAACTTCTGCCATGGCAGGTGAACTGAACCCGGAAGTCACGCTTTCAGCCCATGCCGTAAGAGCGTCAAACCTTTCAGGCAGGGACTGAATGATTCCCGTAATGCTCCGTATGAGTTCAGGAATCAGCAGAGCGATGAGTCCTCCCACCACACCGAATAGAACGAGAAGGGAAACTATACTTCCCACCACCTTGGAAAGAGCGAACGCCCTCTTTCTGTTCTTAATATGCACCAGCCGGTACGTCTTTCTCACCGTAAGATTATACACGGGACAAAGCAGGTATGCCATGACGAATCCGTATATAAACGGTGAAATTATGCTCTGAACGGTATACAGTATATCCCTGAAGCCGGTAAAATCCGTAGCTATCCTGTAGAAAATTATCAGCGCCGCTCCCGTTAGAAAAAGGGTAACGGCCAGTTTGAAATATCTGCTCTGACGAAGATGCTTCATATTATCCCCCTCCTAAGGTTATACTACCATAGGTAGAGGTTTTTTTCCACCGGCTTTGGGAAAGTTTACACGCACGCCCCACTTACTGTAAATTTATTTTCTCAGCAAACTCTTTTACGGTTTCCATAATTGCAGGATATGTAATCTCTCTTGCATACAAATTATGTGTCTGGTATCTTTTCCATAGATTCTGCAGAACGGTTGATTCTTCCAGTGCCGGCAGAATCCGTTCCGTGTCCTGTAGAACGGACAGGGAATCTCTTTTCTTCGCTGTGGCGAGAACCGCCTGTTTCAGAAGGTTCCAGTCTGCATTTTCACAGTATATCCGGTATAGAAGGTGTAAATCATAAAAATCTCTTGCTCGCGTATTTCCTACATTTCTTCTGATGATAGTTTCGTATTTTTCCGCCAGTATGGTTTCCTGTGTGTAGGCTTTCACCACTACCCGACGGTCATCAAACATGAATGGATAGGAAAATTGGATCTCTTTTGGTGTAATTTCATCACCGGTTGTTATATCAATCTTCATAGGTATTTTCATTTTCCCATATATGGCTTGGATGGAAGCACGGAAGTTTTCGTATTCATCATCCTCACGGATTGGCGTGAGGTCTAAAAGCTTAAATTCAACCCCGTCATCTACATTCTAATCCAGAATTTCACTGATTGCTTTTCGTATGCTCCGTTCATCCATTGTCAAGCCTTTTACGGTCGTATCCATATCCATTGTCGTCCGTTCCGCTATACCGAGGATGGCGGAAATCAACAATCCACCTTTTAAAATAAATTTGTCCTTGTATTTGGAAATGGAAAGACGTTCAATGATACGTTCAAACATAAAGATCTGCAGGGCTTCCTGTGCGTGGATTCCTTTCTTCTTTGCCAGATTGCGAATGGCTCCTTTTAGTTGTTCTGGTGTCTTCATAACAATATCTCCATATACTCCTGTACTTTTCCCTCAATATGAAATTCCTTGGCATATTTCATCAATCGGATGTTGTCACAATCTTTGGACGTGAAATATCCTTTCACTGCCTGGCTAAAAACCTGTGGATCTGTCTTCTTGCGACCCCGTATTATATCACAAATACACCGTTCTCTATCATAGACCATAATTTTTCCGCCTTGTGGTGAGGCCATCTCCATAATTCCAATGCTCCATAAGGACGGCTTAATCCGGTGGAACTCTACATGAAGTAATTCTTCCTTTAGATAAAATACATTATAGTTCTTCGGCACTGTCATAGAAACCATCTGTGGGAAACGATCAGACAAGCCGTGAAAATATAATGCTGTTCCATAAGAGAAAATTCCTTTTTTACATCTGCTCTGCAGCAATACAAATTCGTCATTGATGCTGTCCGCAAATGAATAAATTCCCCGGCTTTCCCGAATCAGGCTGCCTTCATCCGTGTATCTCTTGAGCTTCTCCCGTCGAATCCCCGCGCCGGTTACATCTTTCGTATACAGATAACCATTTTCTCTGGCAAGTTTTTTCAAAGAATCTAAATCAGTCATAGCGTCACCTCTCTTGCTGTAATTTGATACTATTATACTATATAGTGTCAAATTTGTACACATGCACATATTCGCACTTCCACCCGGGAATTTTTTCTGTCGGTAATCGGAAGTTAGAGCAGGATACGATGATTAGCCGCCGTCCCTTCTCACCACCATGCGTATCGCTCAGTACATGACGGTTTCAAGAGTTTACGTGCAGTGACTACGCATTAGCGCTTTGAAGCCAATCTCACAATCGATGTATTAGAATGGTAAGGGGCATACTATCACGTAAATGAAAATCTTAATCGGGGGCAGACATACAAAACGGGAATAAAATAGTCAATACCACTATTTCATTCCCGTTTTAAATTATCAAAATTATCAGGTGCAGGAGAACTGCTACTTTGACTCATTCATCTTATTCGTCTTGTATATTTTTACCCCCTTTTTTATCTCACGTATTAATGCTATCAATAGTACAATCGCCGCTACTACCTGAAATATGAGCAAAAAGCTTACTGGGTTTTGGGGAGTTTTCAGAAACCATATAATGCTGCTTAAAGTGCCAAAGAAAGCACAAGCAAACACCACTATGTTAATAATGCCTTGCTTTCCATTCGCCGTCTTCCCTTGTCGTTATATATACTTCGTCAGCAGGAACGCTTCCACCCGTAAAACGAGCAGAAGCGCCCTTCTCATTTCTCCTATTATACAATCGAGACAATCGGATTATCTAATGTAACTGACTTCGTCTCGCCTGCTTCGGTCGTGTAGACCATCGTCAGGCTCGCTCCGGCTGAAGCAAACATATCCCCCATCTGGCTGGCTACCGGAATATAGCTTTCAAATTCAGTGGCTATGGAGAAGTTGTTTTCCAGCGGCATACACATTCTGAATCGCAAGTCTGTATCAGGAGACAATCGGCCTGCCCAGTAGCTAAGGTAGGCAGAAGTTACAGTTGCTCCCGTATCGTCTTCAACCCAGTATCCCGAAACGTCGGTGATGAGATACCTTTCCGGAGACTTTCCCTCCTGAAAACTAACGGTCAGATACACAGCAGGCTCTCCACTTTCCCCTCCTGCATTCACAGTACTGTTTCCTCCGCTAAGGTCAAAAGCATCAGGATTGTCAAATTCAGTGTCACTGCCGCCGTCATTGTCCCCGCCGGAACAGGCCGTAAGCAGCCCCAAAACCATCAGCGCGGCAATCATAAGGCTTATGGCTTTCCTTTTCGTAACTTTCCTCTTCATCACTTCTCCCCCTCTCCAAAACTACATTTAAACGAAATTTTATGTATTTTCTGTGTTTTTCTCATTGTAGTCCGTTACCTGGGGGTTGTCAATAGTAAGTTGCATGACCGGAAAAGCCGGTTAGGAAGTTGATGTGAGACAATACTATCAACCAGCAGTTTCAACCATTTTAGCACTATGACCCACTTTGGTTGAACGATATTCTACCTTTTATCGGGTTGCAACCGATTTGATTGAAAAGCATGGACGGATTTCAGTTCATATGAAGGCCGGAGAAGCGAAAAGGTAAACTAAAATCGTGTGAACCCTGTAAAAGGTTGAATTTTGTTAAACTGAATCGCGATTTTTCCCGGGAAAAGTCGAACCGGGTGCTTCTATCAGAAAACCGAGCGCTGCCAACCGGGTGCCGACAGCTGGGGACTGCCAGCTGGTAGCAACCAGCTGAGAACTGCCATCTGAGAACTGAAAAATCCCGGCCACCCAGCCGGGATTTTCCTCTTAACATTAAGTTTTAAAACCTGTCGCTGTAGTTTAATATGCTGCGGATGTGGCCGCCTTTGACGGTCTTTCCGCCAGGCGAGTTTCCGCCGCCCGTTCTGCCGCCGGGAAACAGGGTGTCGTAGTACACCAGATTTGCAAAGAATCCGTGTTCGTCTGCCTGTATCACCGCGCAGGCGCCGCCTTTGCCGTCTCTGGGGCGGGTGAGGCTTCCGGGATTTATAAGGTATATGCCGTTCATGTCACGGCAGAGGGAGACGTGGGTATGGCCGAAGCACACGGCGCGGCAGTTCTTTTCCTCAGCGGTGTAAAGAAGGGCATTGAGGTCGTAGTCCACTCCCTCTGCATGGCCGTGGGTGACCAGAATGTCTCCTGCCGGCGTTCCCACTATCCTGACGTCTCTGTACGCTCCATCACAGTTTCCGGAAACCCCTTCAACGGGAACTCCCGTTATATCCGAAAGGCGCTTTCCGTCGTCTCTCAAGTCTCCGCAGTGGATTATGAGATCTGCGCCGCCGATTTTGTCAAAAATTCTGTAGGCCTTATCTATCTGTCCGTGGGTGTCGCTTACCACGAATATCTTCATATCTCTACTTCGTTTCCTTCCCCATCTTATAGTATTTGTCCATCTCCTCCCGAGGAACCATGCTGCCGCCGGTTGCCCAGATTATGTGAGTGGCGTTTTCCAGCTTGTCCTTCAGGCCGTTCTTTATGAGATAGGCTTCCGACGCCAGAACGTGGTGAGGGCCGGTAAAGCATGCACAGGCGGAAGGCTCCACCTCTATGCCTTCGGTATCCTTAAGGTCTGCAAGGAACGGGTACAGCTTTTCGTCGTTTATGGTGAAGCAGCCGTCGAGGAGGGACTTCATTATGGTGCCTACCAGTCTTGAAGGTCTGGATACGGCAAGTCCGTCTGCGGCAGTCTTTCCGTCAAGTCCTATATCCTGAGCCGAAATCTTGTCGTTGAGGCCTGTCATCATGCCCAGGGTCATGCAAGGGGCGTGAGTCGGCTCGCCAAAGAAAACGTGAATATTCTTTCCGAACATCTCCTTAAGTCCAAAGGTGATTCCGCCGGGAGCCCCGCCGACTCCGCACGGTATGTATACGAATACCGGGTGCTCGTCGTCGCAGAGGATTCCCGCTTCCTCAAACTGTGGTATTATGCGCTTTGCGGCTACGGAATAACCCAGGAACAGGTCTGCCGAACCTTCGTCGTCTACAAAGTGGCACTTTTTGTCCCCGGCGGCAAGGCGCCTTCCCTCGGCCACCGCCTTCTGATAGTCATCCTCGTATTCAACCACGGTGACGCCTTTTGAGCGGAGGAGATCCTTCTTCCACTGGCGGGCGTCAGCGGACATGTGAACAGTAACCTTAAAGCCAAGTTTTGCGCTGATGATTCCTATGGAAAGCCCCAGATTTCCGGTGGAGCCCACGGCTACGCTGTACCCGCTGAAAAGCTCTCTGAATCTGTCCTCCGTAAGGATGCTGTAATCGTCATCTTTTGTCAGCATGCCCTTTTCCATGGCAACCTTCTCGGCAAACTTCAGCACCTCGTATATTCCGCCTCTGGCCTTTACCGATCCCGAAACGGCCAGGTGGCTGTCGCACTTGAGAAACAGTCTGCCAGGAATGGCCTTTCCTTCATCCTCTTCCAGCTTCTTCTTCATGGAAGGTATCTCCTTAAGAGGGGATTCGATTATTCCTCCCGTGCTTTCCGTCTCGGGGAATGCCTTCCTTATATAAGGCGCAAAACGTGCAAGGCGCGCTTCGGCGTCCTCTATGTCGTTAAGTCCGAAAGGTATCGGCATTTCCTCTCCCGAGCTTTCGTTGAGCCACATGATTTCCCTGCATTCCCTCATGTCGTTTATCATAGGGTATTCCAGCACCAGCTTATCGATGTCCATTTCTTTCCTCCTACCTTAAACATCAAAGTCCGTACTTCAACTTCTTTCTTGCAAACGTCGTCTGAGGCAGTCCGAGTATATCTGCTGCCTTGCGGGTGGTTCCTCCTTTTCTTATCGCATACTCTATGAGCTGTTTCTCCTGCCTTTCCATAATCTCGTGGAAGTCCACGTGATTCTTTTCCTCCAGATCGACGGCTATGGTAAAGGCGTCTTCTCCTGCGCTTTCCGAAAGGATTCTGGCGGTCCGGCTGGCTGAGATACTGCTTCCAGCAGCGCTTATCACCAGCCTGTGAATCACGTTTTCCAGCTCCCTGACGTTTCCCGGCCAGTCGTACCGGTAAAGGACGTCAAGAGCGCCTGTGGAAAGCTTTCTGCTTACATTATACTTCCTTGACCAGCCTTTTACAAAGCTTTCTGCAAGGCATATTATATCTTCTCTCCTGTTTCTCAGCGGCGGAACGTCTATGCAGCATATGTTCAGCCGATAGAAAAGGTCTTCTCTGAACGCTCCGGAATTTACGAGCTCCCTCAGCGGCACGTTGTTGGCGGCTACAACTCTGACGTTTACGGAAATCTGTTTCGTTCCGCCCACCCTGTAAAACGTGTTTTCCTGAAGAACCCTGAGGAGTTTTGACTGCATGGAAAGAGGCAGAGAGCCTATTTCATCGAGGAAGAGTATGCCGTTATCGGCCATCTCGAAGTACCCTTTCTTTCCCGTTGCCGACGCTCCTGTAAAAGATCCCGGTTCATAGCCGAAGAACTCCGATTCCGCCAGGTTTTCGTGAATGGTTGCGCAGTTTATCTTTATGCACGGCATGGCATGTCTTTCGCTGTTCTGGTGAATCAGCGACATTATCTTTTCCTTTCCCGTGCCCGTCTCGCCCTGAATAATGACGTTGCAGTCGTACTTTGCTATGTTGAGAACCTCTTCGACCATCCTGGCAGTCACCGGGCTCTTGTATATGAAATCGCCGGCCCTTCCCGCCTTTGAAAGATCCAGGCTCTTCGCCCGGCTTTCCGTCATCGAAGAAGGCGCTTTCTTTTCCTCGTACATGTCGTCCAGCCTGTCCAGAACGTCTTTGGCGCTTCTTACGACGTCCATGGTAAAGTCCGGGTAATCCCTTATGTACTGGTCAAAGAGGTACATGAACACGGATTTTCCCATGGATTCTGCTACGGTCTGGGCGATAGCGTAGTGGTTATCAACGGTAGTAAAGTATATGCAGCCTGACGGCTTTGCCATGAACACCGCCAGGGTCTCCGCACCGTATATGTCCTCAGCCACGATTATGAAATCAGCCTGGCAGCACTGGCCGTCATCCTTCATATTCCTGTACGCTTCCGTCGGATCGGAAAGGTCTGTCATTATGACGTGATCCACCACCGGAAATACGGCCTTTTCTATAGTATCTACGGTAAGGTCTCCTCGGAGGTTTTCATCGATTATAGCTGTAACCGACGCACCCGCCACGGCCTTTTTTACAGCCGAAGCGTAAATCACCGATGTGCACGCGTTTCTTCCTATTACGACTACATTAGCAGCTTTTCTTTCCTCGGCCATGTTTCTGGCAGTGAAAAGGCAGCCGGCTTCGTTTAAGGCAGACATGGAGTAACTCTCCCGCAGGCTTTCATCGACGTGAACCAGAGGCGAAGCCTGAAACAGCACGGCGTGTCCGCATACATCCATCTGTCCGTAGTTGAAATCTATCTTGCTTATCTCGTCTATTTTGACGGGAATTCCGCAGAGAGAAGCCAGACAGTATATCCTGTCTCCCGGGCTGATACCGCCGTCTCCGTAGTCCTTTCCTATTTTTTCCACGGTACCCAAAAGACAGCCTCCCGTCCCCGTAAACGGGTTATGCAGCTTGCCCCTCTTTTCGATTATATCCATAACCTTGGCGCGGATTCTGTTCTCGTTAAATCCGCAGCTGCTGCATATCTGCTGAAAGCTGTCCCACTCCACATTTATCTTTTCTATTTTAATCAGAACCTCGTCATCCGCAATCTCCATGCTGTTATCGAGTTTCCATGCCGTTACGGGAACTACGCCCTTTGGCTCCAGAACCCGGCTGACACCAAAATCCTTATCCATCATGTCTCCCTTTGTCGTCTTAAAAAATACTTTCCCTGACTATCATGGTATTCTCTCAGCGAAAAAAAGTCAATGAAAAACACCATTTCCGGAACACATTTTAATCCTGCGTTCCGAATTCGGGTCAAAATATGCTCACTCTCATTCCTTCCGGTTCGGGCTTACGGGCTGTCTAAATGTTTTTCTCTCTGGAATCTGCGGACAAAAACGCCTGAAAAACTGATTTTCAAAGGCATCCACCTCCACCGACTTTGAGTATGTTAAGTTTTTGGCAATTATGGCACGGTAATTGCTTTTAAGGGAAATGCTCGCAATTATCAGAAGGGGTTTTTTATTTTCCCCTAAAACATGAAAAAGGAGACAGATATGAATTTTCTTATAGCATTTGTTAAATTCGTACCGGTGTTCGTCCTGGCTGCCCTAATGATATTCGGATGGGACGCCCTCATCGCGGCGCCACTGGCAACCATTGCAGCGGTTATAATCGCCGGCCTTACCGAAAAGCTCAAGTTCAACGACTGCCTTAAGGCGGCAATGGACAGCGTGGGCAACATTCTCGTAGCCCTGTTCATACTCATGTTCGCATACGCCATGGCAAGCGCGTTCATGACTACGGGCGTAGGCGCATCCGTTGTAAACCTTGCTCTTTCCGTAGGCGTTACGGCCAGAACCACGGCAGTTATCGGGCTCTTCGTTACGGGTATTCTTTCCGTTGCTACGGGAACTTCCTGGGGAACTTTCGCAGCATGCGCCCCTATATTCCTGTGGCTCATCCACATCGTAGACCCTAACTGTGCAGAGACCGGAAGCCTTCTCCTCACCACCTGTGCTATCGCAGGCGGAGCATGCTTCGGAGACAACATCGGGCTTATTTCAGATACCACCATCGTATCCTCCGGTATTCAGGGAGTAGAAGTAGTAGACAGAATCAGAACTCAGGGCGTGTGGTCCGTATCCTGCCTCATTCTGGCAGGGGTATGCTTCTTCATCGCGGCTACCTTAATGGGACTTCCTAACACCGCGGCAGATACCAGCGGGGTTCTGGATGCCATTCCTCAGAGCGGCCTCGACTATCTGGCCGTTGAAAAGCCTGAGGCAATAGACCTTCTCAACCAGGTTGAAAGCGGCGTGTCCTACATAATGATCATTCCGCTCATACTGGTAATCGCCTTTGCGATCATCGGCTTTAATACCTTTGCCTGCATCGGAACCGGCATACTTTCCGCGTATGTTCTCGGAATCTTCGCAGGAACCACCAGCTTCACAACAGCAGGTATCACTGAGTATCTGGAGCTGTGCATGGACGGATTTGCAGACGCCGGTTCCTGGGTAGTAGTAATGATGATGTGGGTTGCAGCCTTTGGCGGAATCATGGGCAGAATGCACGCCTTCGAGCCGCTTTCCAAGCTTATCGTAAAGATTTCCAGAAACGTAAGACAGCTGATGACCTGCAACGGTCTCCTCTGCCTCCTTGGCAACGCCGTTCTCTCAGACGAGATGGCTCAGATCGTAACCGTAGGCCCTATCACAAAGAACATCGTAGAGGAAAACCTGGAAGGAACCGAAGAGGCTATGTACTCCATAAAGCTTAGAAACGCTACGTTCAGTGACGCTATGGGCGTATTCGGCTCCCAGCTCATTCCTTGGCACGTATACCTCGCGTTCTACGTAGGTATTGCCGTAAACGTATATCCGCTGTTCGAGTTCACCAACACCGACTTTATAAAGTATAACTTTATGGCGATGATTGCTGTAGCTTCCATGCTCATCCTCACCCTTACTGGTGCAGACAGATTCGTTCCGCTGTTCAGAATGGCAAGAGAGCCTGAAGTGCAGCTGAAGAAAAACATAAAGAAAGAAAACGCTACAGCATAGACTTCTTTCGAATATAAGAAATACGTCAATCTGTAATAATGCCCGCCGGCGAAGTAAAATCGCCGGCGGGCATTTCTAATGGTGCGCCTGGCGGCGCACGTTTCTAACGGGTGAAAGTCCTGAATCTCAACGATTGAAACCGCCGTGAGAGGATGATTTATCGTAAAAAATGTAAATAGACGAATTTATACATAGCGTTTTTATCGCCAAGCATCCCCAAATCGCCAATTTAACGATAAGGAACAGGCCAAAATAGCATGCGGACATCAAGATACTTATAGTCGAAGTTGGTTATAAGCTCTGTATTACGATAAAATCGTTATCGTCAAAAGCTGAAAAATGGTAAAGCTTACGATAAAGGCATCTATGGCTGAATGCGGGATGTGCGGGCCTCAGCGGCGCGGCACACGACTCGCTGTCCACTTACGATTTTGAGCACTGGGCTTCTCTCTCTTCCCACGGAGCGTACGGCGCTTTCAGCTCTGCCATAAGGTCGCCGCCCTTTGATCTGACGTAAACCATACGACCCGCAAAATATATTGCAGAAATAACCACCGTGGCGATTACGATGATCCAGCTTAAAATTTCCAGTTCCATGAACATTGTAATCGCAAGGTATACGGATACCACCAGAGCGAAAATGCTGAGAACATATACCAGAGGTACGTTCAGCTTCAGACCCGTATGGCGGCATGCGTTCGGATAGCGCTTTCTCAGGAAGAACGGCACCAGACATGTCGGTACGGCGCAGGCCGTGTTTACAAAGCTGAATATGGTCATCAGCTCGCCGAAGCTGCTTCCCGTTCCTACCAGGAACACCGAAAATCCTATAACGAAAACCAGGATCACTGTAGACACTCCGTATCTGTTTCTCCTGGCCACTACCTCCGGAAACACCCTGTGGTCGGCAGATACCTGAATGAGTGCACACGACAGCATTATTACAGGCACGATGCTGGTAAGTATTCCGCAGATAGGTCCGCCCACTATGAAGAATGTCAGAAGTCCTGAGCCAAGGAACCTGCCTCCTACGTCTGCCAGATTTGCGACCTCTGCTCCGGGCATGCAGCCCAGCGTTACCACAGCCATAAGCATATAGATTATGCACACTATGGTAGGCGCCAGAATCAGTGTCAGCGGTATATCCCTGCGCGGATTTTTCGTGTCATCTGCAATCTGAGAAACGCTTCCCGCTCCTGATAGAGTGGATGTGAACAGGCCCACAGTTGCCGAGAAGCTGGTGAGAGTAAGGCCGCTTCCCAGAGATTCCGTAAGTGAAAGCCTGGTCATATCTATATTAGGCACTCCGATAAATACGTATACGGCTATGGCGCAGAGCATGACGAGCACCATTATGTTGTTCACCGATGCAAAGGTATGATTTCCCAACCATGCCAGAATCCCGAATATTATGAGCATCGTAATTCCGATAGCTATCTCATAACCTGCCATAGCAGGGAAGAGGACCACGAAGTATTCGGCAAACATTACGGCAAAGGTCGCTATCAGCGCCGGCTGAAGTATTCCCTGAAGCGTCATCCAGAGGCCGAAAAACGGGTGCATAAGCTTGGTGGAATAGAGGAAAAAGCTTCCCGACGTAGGTATCACAGAAGACGCGTACACGTTAGGGAACATGTTGGCTATAGTATATATGGCTGCGGCTATGAGAGCAGGGATCACCATGGCTCCCACCGAATTTATCCCCTCAGGAAGAGCTCCGAAAATGCCGGAGCCTATTATGGCGCCGATGCCGTTGGCAACACAGCCGAACAGACCTATCTTTTTAACGGTTTCCTGTCTTTTACTCATCTGCATCTCCTCCTTTTCCGGATACGGATGTCCCGGTCTCCGGTTTTACCGGAACGAACTTTGCCCTGTTCATCAAAGGGTGCTGAAGGCGGATCGCCCCGGAGGCCGGACATGCCATGACGCAGGCTCCGCAGTAGTAGCACTCACCGGGATACAGAACCACAGGATGTCTGCCTTTCTCCGGGTCCGGAATCAAGATATCGCACTGGCAGACATCTGCACACCTGTTGCAGCCTGTGCACAGAGTCTCGTCGAAGATCAGAGGCTCGGCGCTGCAAGGCACGACTTTAGCTGTTAATGAATTCATCTTCACTTCCGCTCACCTCCCAGGTAATCCTGATTTCTCTTTTCATACTCTTCCTTCAGATCTCCGAAATAATCGTGCTCCACGACACCGCGAACCGGCTTTCCATCCTCCATCCTGACGGTTATGAAGTGTTTGTCAGAAGGCGGGTCCATCTCCGGAAAATCACTTCTCTCGAAGCAGAGAGGTCTGGAACTCGACTCTCTCATCAGGCAGGCGTTAAGCACCATCTCCGATACGTCCATTATGTCCAGAACCTCGTGAGTTCTCATGAGGTCGTGAGGATTGCTGCATGAAAGCTGAGGAACTATATCCTGTCTGTAGCTCTTCAGAAGATCCAGACCTTCTTCCAGAAGATCCCTGCACTTGATTCCTCCGCAGTAGTTCTGCATGGCCTTTGAAACAGCCATATTCAGCTCCTTCCAGCCCATTCCCTCAGGCCTGTACATAGGCGCGTAAATCCGCTGTTTTTCCTCCTCGATGTCGTCCCTGCATACCGGCTGGATCTGAACCGTTCCCGCATATGCAGCGGCCTTGCGCCCTGCATAGTGACCCGTAGCGCATGCATGCCCCGCGCAGTCGCTGGCAAAGAGCTGGTCTCCTGCGGCGTAAAGTCCATCTATATTCGTCTTAAGATCCCAGTCGTGCATTATCCCTCCGGGCGCGCCGAAGAACTGGCGCTCCTGAGGCAGGAACGAAGCACTCTGCCATCCGTTGCCATAGCTCTGAAGAGCATGCTTTGTCGGATCGAACCCACGCTGAGTGTAGTATTCCAGGATAGGTATCTTCGTCTTTGCCTCTTCTCCCACCATCATGCCCCAGATAACCTTTCTCTCCATCTCAGGCATGCGGCTCAGATCAGCATAAAACGGCAGCTGATATCCCCGCTTCATCAGCTCGTCAAAAGGCATGGTCTCAGGGCCTCTGTAATCGTATTTAGGTTCGTCTATCACTCCTCCCTTGAGGAAAAACTTCTGACCCTTCACCGGATAATACCTCTCCGAAACGGTCTTCAGCACGTTGCCGTCTCTGTCAAGGTAAGGAATCTCAACTCCACGGGCATCCACCATCGTAGCGGCATACCAGGTGTTGTGATTGTTGCCGGTACCATAAGGCGGGAAGCTTCTCCCTGCAGCGGAGAATTCAGCCTTTATCGATTTTTCCATCATGGTGAATTCCACACCGGCGCGCCATCCCATAGCATGTCCGCTTCCTATGCTCTGAAACGGTCTGAACTCACAAAGTCCTGCAAGATCCGGATTGAAGAGCCACACTCTGGCAGGCCTCGACATAGCAAGCACAGTGGCCTTTGCCCTGAACACCATGAACTTTCCCGTGCGTACGTTCATGCCCATTGCTCCGGTGCAGAGCTTCTTACCTTCTACGTCTTTCGTAAGAAGGCCCGTGGCCTCTGTCCGGTCGAAGACCTTTACGCCCAGCCTCTTAAGCTCCCTTCCGAGCGCCGGTTTGAAAGTGGATCCCCAAACCCTCAGGGTGAACTTATTCTCGTAGTCGTAGGCGAACATCAGCTTCGTCTCATCATCTCTGAACTCGGCTCCGGCAAACTCATCTTCCGTATCTCTGATCTTGCCGCCGAAGCGCTCCAGATCCAAAAGCCTGTCGAATCCCTCTCTGCACTCTATGTAGTGGGAAATTCCGTTGGAATAATGGTCCTGTTCATCCACATAGGCATAGGCAATCTCCTCCGGGGTTACCTTGGAGCATGGGTTTGTACATGCGGACTCCCAGTGGTCAAAGCCTGTGCCGGCGGCTCCGCTCCGCTCTGTCGCTCCCTTTTCCACCAGTGCCACCTTCTGTCCTCTCTGCGCCGCGGCTATAGCGGCAAAGCACCCTGCAAGACCGCCGCCCAGCACCAGAACGTCAGTCTCTACGGTTTCGGTCTTGTCGAATTCGTCAGGATAAGGCCATTTATATGTATCCGTAGGCATAAATCGGTTCTCCTTCCTTTGTATATTTCTGCTTCGCTTTTTCTTTTGCCCTTTATCAATGTACAGTGCTAAAGTATCGATAATTTATTATAAGCCTGTCAGCGAAAATGTACAAGCATATTTTTCATGCAGGGCTGTTATATCGATGAGAAAGGCGCTTCTCCGCATACAAAAACTGCCCCACCGACGTTTTTCTACGTCGATGGGGCAGTCCCGATTGCTGTTATTCAACAATATTCATTTTTACGGCATCGGCCCGTACTCATCACTGGTTACGTCTATGCCTTCGCTGGTTATATACTGCCTCACGCTGCGGAAATCTTCCGCCTCGTAATATTCCACGGTATCCTCGTAGAACTCATCCGATACGTCGTTGCCGGCTTTGTCCGTCACCTCATAGCTTTCCGGATTCTCAAAGTAGCCGGTAAAGTACTCCACAAATTCCTCAGAAGGAGCTTCATGATAGAATATCCACGGTCTCAGCTTAGGCATGTATATGAGCACAGACGCTGTTATTAGAGCAAATATCACTATGGCGGCGATGAGCATGGCCACCTTGGTCTTCATGTTAAGATTCAATGCAAGATTCCTCCGGTTCCTTTTAATTTACTGTATCTCACCCCTGTACCTTAGATATTAAAGAATTCCGGGAAATTGGTCAATAGCTTCGCAGCAAAAAGCTGAAGAACGCGAACTCTTAAGTGCCGCGGTCAGCAGCTCGGTAGTTAAGAAAACGGGCATATGCAAACGCCCGGAGCACCTGACTTCGCATCGAAGCCGAATGTTCCGGGCGCTTTATATCTTTAACACACTTTCATCTGACTACTTGTCGGCGTAGCGTTCCTCGTGGGAGAGGTGCTCGCCCAGGATGGAAAACTCCACCCACTCGGCGATGTTTACGGCGTGGTCTCCGATTCGCTCCAGGTATTTTGCTATCATCATCAGGTCGAGGCAGAGATCCGCAGACGTTTCGCCGCCGCGGATTATGGCGATTATATCTTCTCTCATCTGATTGAATACGTCGTCTACAACGTCGTCGTCGCGCATAACCTGATGGGCAAGCTTAAGGTCTTTGTCCACGAAGGAGCGGACAGAGTCTGCAACCATTTTCGTCGCGGCATCGGCCATCTTCTTAAGGTGGGTGTGGGTCTGGGCCTTGGTGCCCTTTATGATCGAGGCTATCTCCGATATGTCGGAGGCCTGGTCGCCGATTCGCTCCATGTCGGAAATCATCTTGAGGGCGGAGGATATGACTCTCAGGTCTCTTGCTACCGGCTGCTGCTGAAGGAGAAGCTTCAGGCAGAGATTTTCTATCTCCTTTTCCTTCTCGTCTATTTCGTGGTCGGTGTCCACTGCGATATTCAGCATTTCCTCGCTGCCGTCAAAGAGGCCTTTCATGGCATTTGAAACCGCCAGCTCACAAAGGCTTCCCATCTTTATAAGTTCTACGTTAAGCAGCGCAAGCTGCTCGTCGAATCTGTTTCTCATCATCCGAACCTCCCTGTAATGTAATCTTCGGTTTTCTTGTTGGACGGTACCGAGAACAGTTTTTCCGTCTTATCGTACTCTATCATTTCCCCCAGGAGGAAGAATGCGGTGTTGTCGGACACTCTTACCGCCTGCTGCATGTTGTGGGTAACCATTATTATGGTGTACTTTTCCTTAAGTTCTATTGCAAGGTCCTCTATCTTGGAAGTGGAAATCGGGTCAAGAGCCGAAGTTGACTCATCCATGAGGAGTACCTCAGGTTCTACGGCAAGGGCTCTTGCGATGCAGAGTCTCTGCTGCTGGCCGCCGGAAAGTCCCAGGGCGCTCTTTTTGAGCCTGTCCTTAAGCTCATCCCAGATTGCCGCTGCTTTGAGGGAGTTTTCCACTATTTCGTCAAGCTCCGTCTTGTTCTTTATTCCATGAGTTCTCGGGCCGTAGGCCACGTTGTCGTAAACGCTCATAGGAAACGGATTAGGCTTCTGGAAAACCATGCCCACCCGCTTTCTCAGGTTGTTCACGTCTACACCTTTTGCGTAGATGTCCATGCCGTCGAGGGCCACGAGACCGGTAATCTTACACCCTTCGACCAGGTCGTTCATTCTGTTCAAAGTCTTTAAAAGTGTGGATTTTCCGCAGCCGGACGGGCCTATGAGGGCGGTTATCTCCTTTTCCGGAATGCTTAAATTTATATTCTTCAGACCGTGAAAATTCCCGTAGTAGAGATTCAGGTCCTTTATTTCATATTTTGTCGCCATTTGAATACTCCTCTCCTGTTATTCCTTGTTCTTTCCTACCGCTCTCGCCACGAGACCGGAAAGAGCGTTTATGATGATTACCATTACCAGCAGGACTACAGCTGTTGCGTACGCCTGATCCGTATAGAGTCCCTCTGAGAGGAGAGCGTACATGTGTACAGATAAGGTCCGTCCAGACGAGAACAGGCTCGTCGCAACACCTGTAACCGTTCCTGCCGTATATAGTAAAGCCGCTGTTTCTCCTACAATCCTGCCTATGCCAAGGATTACCCCGGCAAGGATACCAGGTATTGCGGAAGGGAGTACTACCCTGAAAACAGTGCGCAGCTTTCCCGCTCCAAGTCCCAGACTGCCTTCTCTGTAGCTGTCCGGAACGCCTTTAAGGGCTTCCTCTGTGGTTCGCATTATAAGAGGAAGAATCATTATTGCAAGGGTCAGTATACCTGCCAGAATGTTATAGGACTTGAATGCCGTCACGAACATGAGGTAACCGAACAGTCCGTATACTATGGAAGGTATTCCCGAAAGAGTTTCCGTCGTCAGTCTTACAAGTCCGACGATTTTGTTTCCACGGCCTGCATACTCCACAAGGTATATGGCCGAAAACACTCCGAACGGCACGGCTATGAGAAGGGCAAGAGCCGTCATGGTGATGGTGTTTATGATGGCCGGCATCATGGAAACGTTCTCGGTGGTGTATTCCCACTCAAAGAGTGAAGGTTTGAGGTTTGGTATTCCCATTATCAGTATGTAGCCCACAACGGCCACCAGCACTCCCACGGTTATGAGAGCCGCCAGTTTGACAAGTATGTTGAGCACCAGGGAAAGTGGATGTCCTTTAAACTTCTGCATTACGCTTTCCCTCCTTTACGCTTTATAAGTGAGAACAAAAGATTTATTATCAGTATGAATACGAAGAGCACTACTGCTGTCGCTATGAGAGCTTCTCTGTGAAGTCCCTCCGCATATCCCATTTCAAGGACTATGTTTGTGGTCATGGTTCTTGCCATGTCGAGAATGCTTTTCGGTATTACCGGAGAGTTTCCCACTATTACGGAAACCGCCAGTGTCTCTCCTATGGCTCTTCCCACGCCCAGTATTACAGCCGCAGTAATTCCTGACTTTGCCGCAGGCAGCACTGTGAAGAACACGCTGCGCTCGTGGGTTGCGCCGAGAGCCAGAGCACCTTCGTAATAGGCGTCGGGCACCGCCCTGATGTTTGATTCGGATACACTTATAATGGTAGGAAGAATCATTATTCCAAGCATGATGGACGCTGTGAGAATCCCCTTACCTCCCGTTCCGAATATGTCCTGTATAATAGGAACTATGACCATAAGGCCAAAGAAGCCGTACACTATGGACGGTATGCCTGCTAGAAGGTCGATTGCAGGCTTGAGTATTCTGTGGATTTTTGGCGGACAGAACTTCGCCATATATGTTGCGCAAAGTATGCCTATAGGCACGCCGATTATTATTGCGCCGACTGTTACGTAGATACTTCCTATAATCATCGGAAGTATGCCGAATATTTCGCTGTTAGGCTTCCACTCCGTTCCCGTGAGGAACGCCTTGAAACCTATCTTCTGCATTGCCGGAATTCCATTTCCGAACATGTAAACGCATATGAGTACAACAGCTACTATCGATGCGCATGCCGCTATGAGAAACACGAGCTGCATGGCTTTTTCCTTAAAGCTACCTTTCATAAGCGCTTTCCTCTCCTCTCAGTAAATCCTCAGACAGGGCGAAAGCAGGGAAATCATGTCCCCTGCTTTCTTCTCTGTCCCAGTTGTCAGTGCCTTATTTTACGTCGTCCCATGCAGTGATTTCACCTGTGTAAATCTTTGTAATCGTGTCGCTGGCGATGTCCTCAAGAGGATTCTCAGGGTTTACGATTACTGCGATTCCGTCAAGGGCTATAACAGTTCCGGTGACTCCCTGAGAAAGCTCGTCGTCCTTAAGTTCTCTAGAAGCCATGCCGATGTCACTGATTCCGTTGATGGCGTCGGTTACACCTGTAGTGGAATCGGACTGCTGAATCTGGATGTCAAGATTCGGGTTGATTTCGTTATACGCTTCTGCCAGCTTTTCCATAAGCGGGGTTACGGAGGAAGAACCTGATACGGTGATTGTTCCGCTTACGTCTCCGCCGTCAAAAGCGCCCTGATTTCCTTCACTGATATATCCTCCTTTTTCGGCTACTGCCTGTCCTTCTTCACTCATGATGTAGTTGATGAAATCCTGAGCTTCAGCGCTTACATCTCCCTTTGTAACGATGTTAAAAGGTCTGGACACCTTGTAGTCGCCGCTCTTTACGTTTTCCGCAGTAGCTTCTACTCCATCTACCTTCAGAGCCTTAACCAGGCTTTCATCCAGGGAACCTAAGGATACATATCCGATAGCCTGCTTGTTGCCGCTTACTGTCTGCATCATTACGGAGGTGCTGTTGGTTACCTCTGCGGAAGAGATGGTATTGTCAGTGCCGTCCTCGCCTTCGATTCCGAACAGCTCTATAAATGCGCCTCTGGTTCCGGAACCGTCTTCTCTGGTAAGTACGCTGATATCTCCGGTCATCGCCGCTGCGGTATCGCCGCCTTCATCTTTAGCCGGTTCCTTATCGCCACCGCATGCTGTAAGTGCGCCCATTGTGAGAACTGCAATCATTCCTGCAGCTAAAAGCTTCTTAAGTTTCATGTCTTTTACTCTCCTTTATCTTTTATATTTTTTATCAATCCGTTTACAGGTACTAATATAAAGGAGAAATGTAAAGAGTGTAACCGCAGTTATGTTAAATGTATGTAAAGTTTCGCGGCATTGTCTGCAAGAAGCCAAAGACTGCAGCTGACCTTAATCAGGTCTCTGCAGTCTTTTCAGGCGTTCGATGTGAGACAGGTTTTTTACCGTTTACATCGAACGCTTTTTCGATGACAAAGGCTGATAATACTGTTTTCATCGAACAAATTTGCTGCTTTACGACCGCATGCACCAGAAAATGTTCGATGTAATCAGCCAAAACCCATCGCAACATCGAAAATCCGTTCGACCTCGATGCGAAAAAACGGGGTTTACATCGAACTGTTCCTTAAAACCTACAGGTGCCGGCGGCACAATCGCTTGTTCTACAACCCGATGTTCCTCTGATAAGTCATAAGCTTTCTATTTCTGTCCTGTCACATATTTCACCTAATGTCAGGAACTCTGCACCGTTTTCGGCCATGTAGGAAATGAAACGCTCCAGGACTATGATGTTGTGGGCGCGGCCCGTTACCTGCGGGTGCATGGTGAGAGCCATCATGCCGCCTTCAATGTGGCTGATTCCGTAATCAAAATGGTTTTTCCATATCTCGTAGTACTGGCTGGGCGCCTTCATGCCCGTCCTCGTCATGACGAACTCGGAATGAGGGAAGTCGTCAAGGTACCATGAAACCGGAAGCTCCATTATCTTTGACGGCTCGCCGAAGGAGTTGCCGCGCTCCATATCCGCCGTGCAGGGCCGTATCATATAGGGATAAAAGTCGTTTCCCATCAGGCTGGAGTCGTATTTGAAGCCGTACTTTTCCAGAATGGACAAAGTGTTTTCGCTGAAGTCCCAGCCCGGTGAACGGTAGCCTGAAGGCTTTGCGCCCACTTTGGCCAAGGCTTCAAAGCCTCTTTCTATTTCACAAATCTCCTCGTCATAGGATTGCTCGAAAGGGTCCAGATGGTCGTAACTGTGATGGCAGATCTCGTGGCCTCTCCTTATTATTTCCTTTACAGTATCGGGATAGGTGTCCGCCGTATGGCCCGGCACGCAGAAGGTGGACTTTATTCCGTAGTCGTCCAGAAGGTCGAGAATCCTCGGAACGGCAACTTCCGCGCCGAACTCTCCTCTGGACATATAGACAGGCGAGGTTTTTCCGTAGGCTCCCATCCACACGGAAGCCGCGTCAAAATCGAAGCCCAGGTTTACCGCAAGCTTTTTCCCTTCGCTGAGTTTTACTTTTCCTGTGTACTGCATATTGCATCCCTCCGAATTTTAGTCCGCATATTTAAATCTGCATAATCACTGAACCCCGCGTCCGGCACGGGATTTTTTTCCGATATATAAATCGGGTGCGGACAGATATGCCCGCACCCTAAGTTTAAATCTACAGTTTATCTGAATCCAGTATCACCGTAAACGGACCGTCATTTATCAGGCTGACCTTCATATCCGCGCCGAAGATTCCCCGCTCCACTACCGGTACGGATTTTCTGCACTCTGCGATGATGTACTCATAGAGTTCTTCCGCAAGGTCAGGAGCTCCGGCATCTGTGAATCCAGGGCGGTTTCCCCTTTTGCAGTCGGCGTAGAGGGTGAACTGGGATATGAGAAGAAGGCTTCCTCCCACCGATTCCAGATTCAAATTGGTCTTGCCGTTTTCATCCTCAAATATGCGCATTCCGATGAGTTTTTTTATCATCTTGTCTGCGGTTTCGCGGGTGTCACCGGCTCCAACGCCTATGAGAACCATAAATCCCTTTCCTATGCTGCCGACTACTTTGCCGTCTACCGATACGCTGCTTTCCAGAACTCTCTGAATCACAAACCTCATTACTTTATTTCTCCTTTTGCTCTGTAAAATTCTATGCACCTGTCCGCCATAATTTCCATAGGGTCCCTATAGTAACCGGAAAGCCCCAGCTCCTTCTTAACTACGGAAAGCTCGGTGCAGGCGAGGATTGCTGCCTCGCAGCCTGCATCCTTTATCTCTTCTTCTATCTCCGACCAAAGGTCTGCATCTGCAGGCTTGTTCTGCTTTATCAGGTCGTAGATGGTGCTCATGACCTTTTTCTGGCACTGCGCTGACGGTGCGTAAGGCACCACGCCCCGCTTTTCAAACTCGTCCTGATAGAGTCTTGTCTTTATGGTTCCGTCGGTAGCCAGGATTGCTACAGGCTTTCCCTTGCAGGTTTTTGCAAGCTCGGCGGCGGTCTCTTCTATCATGTGTATGAACGGAACTCCCACCTCTTCTCTCACCATGTTGACAAAATAGTGAGCCGTGTTGCAGGTCACCGCTATGGCGCTGCACCCCGCGTTTTCGAGAAACTTTGCATCCTTCAGTATCCTGTCGCGGACTTCCCCTGTGTTTCCCGAAAGGATTGCTCCGGTTCTGTCGGGCATTCCCGAATCGCTCAGGATTATCATGTTGAGGTTATCCTGATCGCAGGCTGCATCCGTCTTATCTATTATCATATCGTAGAAAAGCGATGAGGCCAGAGGTCCCATTCCTCCTATTACTCCAAGCATTTTTACCGTTCTCCTGTCCTATAAAAATTCTCTCAGGCCGTAGTAGATGTTTCCTCTCACGCCTTTTGTGGTTTCAGCGTGGTAGAGTGAACTTACGATGGATTCCTCCACGGCTTCTGCCGCCGACTCGAACACAACGTCCAGCTTTTCGTCGTCCATCATCTTCATATCTATAAACGAGCCTTCCGTGTAGTGAGGAACTCTGTTTCCGGTGCTGAAAGCTATGGCGATATCTCCGCTGCCGTTTCCAAGGTAGGAGCCGCACCTTCCAAGGGATACGGTAGCTCTCTTTGCTACTCTCTTAAGCTGACGGTCTGAAATCGGAACGTCCGTTGCTATTATCATTATTATGGAGCCTAGGTCTTTTTTGTCCTCGGAAGCCATTCTCTCCTTAATGCGCTTTCCGATGTGGTCTCCTCCTATGACAAGGTTTCCCGAGCCGCCGAAGTTTGACATAACTATGGCTCCCACGGTGTAGTCCTTTCCGTCTATGGCAACGACTCTGGATGCGGAGCCTATTCCTCCCTTAAGTCCCAGGCAGCACATTCCTCTGCCGCCTCCTACTGCGCCTTCCTCAAAGACTTCACCGGTTTCTTCAGCTTTTGTAAGAGCCTCCCTAACGTGTTCAGCCTTTACGTGAAGCCCTCTGATATCGTTTAACCTGCCGTCGTTGCACTCGGTAACCACGCAGTTCACCGTTCCGGTTTTCACTCCGATGTCGTCGTTTCTCTCGAGCATGTAGCGAGTCAGGGCTTCCGCCGCCGTTCCAACGCTCAAAGTGTTAGTCATGATGACAGGTGTTTCAATAGTTCCAAGCTCATCTATCTGAACCAGTCCAAGGCTCTTTCCGAATCCGTTTATCACGGACACTCCCGCCATCACTTTGTCGTGAAATATGTCGCCGGTGTGCGGCAGAATCGCCGTGACTCCCGTATTGATTTCATTTCCGTCCGTTACGGTAACGTTTGCAACTCTCACTCCCGGAACGTCGGTGATAAGATTGAGTTTTCCTTTCGGCCACTTTGCATGAAGCTCAAGGCCGCTGTCTTTAGGCAGTCCCATGATTTCTCCTCCAAAAATTACTTATCGATGTAAGATTATACTCATGTACTTATGCAAGAAATGTACCGCTGGCATTCGTGCCCTGCTAAGCGCTTAGAGCCTTTAATTTGTTGATTTTTTCTGCATTTTTGATTATGCCGAACCGTTGAATCCTATTAAATCTCATTATTGCATTGAAAAATATATTAACCAGATATATAATTCAGGAATAAGTTTATTTGTTTCCCAACCTATGCCAGGAGAATTCCAATGAAAACAGTAGCCATAGTATATAAGACTTCTTCCAACATGAATGCGATGAACTTCGTAAAGGAAAATCTGGAAGGTATCTTTGAAGATTATATCAGTTTTTTCAACGTTCATCTAGATATATATCCGGAAAATTCACCGCTTCATGCCGATGCATACCTGGTAAGCGGCGATGAGCTTTACGAACAGCTCAAAGAAAGAGTGGATAACTTCTCCATGATAATAAAAGTCGAGAGGAGTCCCGACGTCAAAGCTCTCAAGGCAATCTCGGAAATCCCTTCGGGATCGAAGGTGCTCCTTGTAAACGACAGCTATGAAACCGCTCTGGATACAGCATATTCCTTTTACGAAATGGGAGTTAACCATATAAGCTTCGTACCCTTTGACAGCAGCCTTGAGCGCACAGGCATATATGACGACATCGAAATCGCGGTAACTCCTAACGAAGTCGCTCTCGTTCCCAGCCATATCAAATCCGTCATCAATATAGGCTACAGAATCGTAAGCTTCGATACGGTGGTAAAGCTGAAACAGCTTCTGGATCTGGGCGGAGAACGCCTCAACAGCAACATATTCAGGCATCTTCATACCGTGGTCGAATCTGCGGGCAGCTTCTACTCCAACTTCATCTACGACTACCTTAAGAGCGAGATGATAAAAAAAGTTCTGGATATCAGCGCTTTCGGAACCATACTGGTGGATGCACTTTTTGAGCCTGTATATGCAAACGCCAAAGCCTTCTCCATATTCGAAGTCTCAGACAAAACAGAGCTGGACCTTAAAAAAGTTTTGCCCCAGGAAGTTTTGTATTCTGATGACGTGTCCGGAGCGGAAGTCACCATTAACCTTAACGTCTACATCCTGAACAAATACACCATAACTCTGATGAACGAAAACGTAGGTTATTATATAACTCTTCAGGACAAGCGGGACGTGGCTCCAATGCTGAATTCCCTTAAGGAAAAGGGTTACCTGGCGACCTATCAGTTTAAAGATATCATACACTGCTCTTCATGTATGGACAAAGTCATAAGTACGGCAAAACGAATGGCAAGAACAGATCTCACCGTCCTTATCAGAGGGGAAAGCGGCACCGGAAAGGAAATGGTAGCTCAGTCTATTCACAACTACTCCAGCAGAGCCAATTATCCCTTTATCGCAGTGAACTGCGCTGCTCTGCCCGAAACTCTGCTTGAATCGGAGCTCTTCGGTTATGAGCCGGGATCCTTCACTGGAGCCAGGAGCAAAGGCAAGGCGGGGCTCTTTGAGCAGGCCCACATGGGAACCATTTTCCTTGACGAAATCGGAGACATCTCACCTAAGCTTCAATCAAGGCTGCTGAGAACCATTCAGGAAATGCAGGTTATGAGAATAGGAAGCGACAAAGTGATAAATATAGATGTAAGGATAATCGCCGCAACTAACAAAAACCTTGAAGCCGAAATATCAAAAGGAAGCTTCAGAAGCGATCTCTTTTTCAGGCTGAACGTTTTGCCCCTTTACATTCCTCCTCTGAGAGAGAGAAAAGAAGACATCCCCGATCTGCTTAAAAGCTTTCTCGGTACGGAATACCAGAGCATTCGTCCTTACGAGAGAACAGTCATGATGAAGTACGACTGGCCCGGCAACATCAGGGAACTCAAAAATACCGCCGTGTACTACAAATCCCTCTACGAACTTCCCGAGTATCTTATGGATGTCAAAGACAGCGATACGTACAAAGAGGAGCTTCAGGAAGAAGAACCGGAAAAGCAGTGCAGCAGCGAATATGCATCATCATCCGCACCAGCCTGTCAACCTTCGGCCGGCTCAATTTCCAGGCCAAAACATTACAGAATGCGCAGGCTATCCCTTACCGAAGATGAGCTTAAGGACAACATCCTCTCACTGATATATGATAATTCAGCTCCCGCCCACGGCATAGGCCGAACTTTACTGGTGCAGATTCTCAAGAACTCCGGCATAAATATAAGCGACGGAAAACTCAGAGAAATACTGTCCGTTCTGGCCTCGGAAGGGCTCATCGAGATAGGCCGCGGAAGATTTGGTACCAGAATTACGGAAATAGGGATAGACAGAATCAAAAGATAGTTTTATCATACATGCTGAAGGAATAAGTTGCTGATTCACTTAGGAGGCATTATATGACAGAGAAAACAAAATCGGCGGTAAACCCGGCACAACTTAAAAAAGCAGCAAATGACATTTACCCCGTTGCAGTCAAAATCAGAAGACACCTGCACTCTCATCCTGAGCTTTCTCAAAATGAGAAAAACACTTCGGAATACGTATGCTCAATACTTGACGAGCATGGAATACCTTACACCGCCGGCGTGGCAGGCTACGGCGTAGTTGCCCAAATCGGCGACGTCAGCGGCGGCAGAAAATGCGTGGCTATCAGAGCGGATATGGACGCCCTTCCTGTCTGCGAAGCTACAGGCCTTGAGTATGCGTCGGAAAATCCCGGCGTAATGCACGCCTGCGGCCACGACGTTCACACCGCCATTCTCCTTTCAACGGGTATACTCCTGAAGAAACTGGACGACGAAGGAAAGCTTAACGGAGCAGTGAAACTCTTCTTTCAGCCAGCAGAGGAGACCATCGGCGGCGCCGCTCCCATGATAGAGGCCGGATTTCTCAAAAACCCTGACGTAAGCGCAGTAACGGCTCTTCACGTGGACCCTGAATATCCTGCCGGAACCATCGTTCTGAAGTACGGCCCGATGAACGCCGCTACGGGAAGCTTCTCCCTCACCATAAGAGGAAAGAGCTGCCACGGCGCCCATCCTGACGGCGGCATAGATTCCATAGTGGTATCCGCCCAGGTTATCACAGCTCTTCAGTCCATATCAAGCCGCTTCATGGCGCCTACCACTCCGGTAGTCGTAACCATCGGCGCGATAAACGGCGGAACGGCCGGAAACATCATAGCAGGTGAAGTGGTAATGCGGGGCACCATAAGAGCTCTTGACATGGACACCATGGCAAATGCAAAGAACCTGTTCACACAAATTGCAGAAAATACCGCCGCCGCTTACGGGGCTTCCGCTGAGGTCGACTGGGCCGACGATTCATATCCCGCTCTCATAAACGACGACGACGTGACAAAGGCTGTAGAAGACACCGTGGACGAATATCTGGGTCACGAAATGGTAAGGTTCATGCCTGAGCCGAGCCTTGGAGCAGACGACTTCGCCTTCTTCACCGAAAGCGTAAAGGGAACCTACTTCAACCTTGGCGTCACAAAAGACGGCGACCCCGTATACTCCCTGCACAACGAGCACTTCGCACCGGCAGAAGAAGCAATGCTTAACGGCATAATAATCCAGGCAGCCTCAGCCATAAAGCTGCTGGAAGATTAGACAGGAGGTGCGGTTTGCCGCAAGCCCTGCGCAGTAGCTTGCCGCAAAACCCGTGCCATAAATCAAGGAGGAAAGATGAACATACATTTTGATGAGACGGCCCTGAGAGATACTCAGGTTGTCGTAAATACAGACGCAATAAGATTCAACTTCAGAAACATAAGAAAGATGTGCGGCGATAAAACCGCCGTAATGCCGGTAATCAAAGCCAACGCCTACGGCCACGGAGCAAAGGCAGTCGCCCGCGTTCTCCACGACGAAGGCGCCGCATACCTTGCCGTTGCCACCCTTACGGAAGCTCTGGAACTTAGGGAGGACAGCGACGAATACAACCTTTTCATACTGGGGCACACTCCGGACAGACTGCTGGAAAAAGTGGTAGATAACCGGATAACACAGACAGTTTTCAGCTTCAAACAGGCAGAACTCCTCAGCGCCCTTGCCTGCGGCAAGGGCAGGAAAGCGCGTGTCCACCTGAAGGTGGACACGGGTTTCCATCGTCTGGGTACAGACGATGCTGAGGAGCTTAGGAAGATTTTGCAGCTGCCCGGCCTTGAGGTGGAAGGTATCTTTTCACATCTTGCCCTTGCTAGTTATGAAGACGATATGGAGCAGTTCTCCAGATTCATGAAAATGGTGGACACCCTGGAACAGGACGGTTTCAGATTCAAGTACAAGCACATCGCAGACAGCATAGCCTGCGTCGACTATCCTGATTTCCGCCTGGACATGGTTCGCCCCGGCGCTCTCGTATTCGGCCTCAAAGGTTTTCATAAGGGCAGCATAGAGCTTAAACAGGCTATCAGCATGGTTACGAAGATTTCCCAGCTCCATCACATCCCGGAAGGCGAAGGCGTAAGCTACGACTACTGCTGGAAAGCCCCGAGAGATTCCGTCATAGCCACCATGCCTTTCGGCTACGCAGACGGTTATCCGAGAAACATGCGGGATAAAGGGTACGTCACCATTCGCGGAATAAAGTGTCCTCTCGTAGGCGTTCTCTGTATGGATCAGTGCATGGCCGATGTGACCCACGTTCCCGGTGTATCTGAGGGAGACATAGCCGTAATATACGGCGACGGTACTGACAACACCATGAACATACAGGAAGCCTCTGAACTTGCGGGTACCAACAAGAACGAAATTATCGCCCGCATAATGGCAAGACCTGTAAGAGTTTACTATTAAACTCCCCCCATTCTCAAGTCAGGCGTAACGGAGACAGGTTCTTACAGGCTAAGTCTCTCGATAGAGCTTCTTCAAGCAAGCTAGCCTCAAAGCGAGTTCGGAGCAACTTCTGGAGCGAGTCCGAGGTCCGGTTCCTGGTTCGATGTATACGGGCTTTTCTCATGATAAAATCGAACGGTTTTTCGATGTCACAACCGAAATATAGGTTTCACATCGAAAATTAACTGCGATAAACCTGACTTGGGACAAGCTTTTTTCGATGTTAATAGCAGTATTTGGCTTTGAGGTCGAAATTCCGTTCGATGCCGATGCGAAAAAGCGGCCTTCCCATCGAAAACACGATTAAAACGCGACTGAAACGCGATTTATGAAACAACATATAAAGTAATTTGTCACCACAAAAGGCGCCGATTGATTTTTAAACCGGCGCCTTTAAACATTTTGTCCAAGTGAGGAATTATAGATAACTATCTTCCAGTCAGGAATTTAAGTTCTTTTTTCTCGGTATCAATGCACGTCATAGCCCCTAACGGCAGATTTATCATCGGATTATCATGACCGGACTGAACATTGTAGAAAACAGGTATATTCTTATCTCCGATAGCGTCCAGCATTATGCGAGTCATGTCGTATCCCGGAACGTCCACATTGCAGCCTGCAAACTGCCCTAAAACTATACCCTTTACGTTATCCAGCTTTCCGGCATTCCTGAGCTGATATACATGCCTGTCCAGGTTTCCTACGTGCTCTCCGACTTCTTCTATGAAGAGAATCTTTCCGTCGGTATCCATCTCGTATGGCGTTCCCAGGGAAGCGCAGATAACGGTGAGATTTCCTCCGGTCATAACTCCTTCTGCCTTTCCGTCTCTGGCAACTTTAAGCTCATAGCCTTCCGGAGCCTTGTATACGTACTCCCTGTCCGCGTTAATAGCTGCAAAGAAGGCCTCCTCTACTTCCGGAGTAAAGTGATCCACGATGTTGGAAGAAACCATAGGCCCATGGAAGGTTACCATATCGCACTTCTGATTAAACAAGAGATGGAGACTGGAAATATCGCTGTAGCCTACGAAAGGCTTCTTATTGTTTCTAACGATGTCCAGATCTATAAAGTCTATTATTCTGTTTGCCCCGTCGCCGCCTCTTATGCAAAAGATAGCATCCACGTCTTTATCTGCAAACATTGTGTTCAGCACCTCTCCTCTGAGAGATTCCTCGCCTGCCATATATCCACCTTTTGATGCGGTAATGTTCGGCGCCTTCTTTACCCTAAACCCCAAGTCTTCGATGGCCTTAACGCACTGTTCTTCTCGTTCGCTTGTGATTGGAGAACTTGGACTCACCAGACCTATAGTTGCGCCTTTTTCAATTTTCTCAGGATATACCATAGTTATTCACCTCTTTATATTAATAACCCCACATTAAATTAACTACTACGGCAGACATTATGAGGGAGAAAAGATCTCCTGAGAGTCCTGCCAGCAAGGACTGTCTCGAATTGGTAATTCCTACTGCACCAAAATATACAGCGAGCACGTAGAATGTTGTTTCCGTAGATCCCATCGCAACGGATGCAATACGTCCAATCTGGCTCTGAGTTCCATATGTCTCCAAAAGATCCGCGCAGAGTCCCTGTGCTCCACCGCCGGAGAATGAACGCATGATTCCCATCGGAAGAACCTCTCCCGGAAGGCCAACCAGGCTGGTAATAGGATCCAGGATCGCTACGATCCAATCAAGTGCTCCGGAAGCCCTGAGCATACCTATTGCGCAAAGCATTGCAACCAGGTAAGGAATGATCATTACGGAAGTTTCAAAACCTTCCTTTGCGCCTTCAGTAAATGAAGAGTATACCGGAACTCTCTTTAAAATAGCGTAAAAAGCTATCAGCATTACTATAACCGGTATAGCATAAGTGGATAAAGCGTCTAATACTGCTGTCATGTCTTTCTATGCCTCCTTAACCCTTAATCGTATCATCAGTGCTTTTTGCCACTGCACCTAGTTCCAACGGATCATCGCCTATGTACTCCTCGTTAATGAGAAGCGTTCCGGCCGCTCTTTCTTTTTCGATATTGTAATCATAAGTGAAGATTTTGATTTTATTGAGAAGCTTAGTCATAATCACGCACACTGCGGCCGCGCAAAGAGTGGTGAGAATAGTAGGCCCTACGATTTCCGCAGCGCCTTCAGACTGAACTGCGGACCTCATGGCAATAGCAGTAGTAGGGAGAATCGTTATGGACCCTGTAGAGATAGCCATTACCATTGTCTGTGCGTCCGTGGCAATGTTCTTTGTCTTGTTCAGCGTCTGCAAGTCCTGCATCGCTCTGATTCCCAGAGGGGTACACGCATTTCCAAGTCCCAGTATACTGGATGCTATGTATAAAGATATTGAAGAATTGGCAGAATGTCCTTTTGGAATTCCCGGAAACATCCATCTCAGAAGAGGCGCCAAAAGCTTACTCATCTTTTCACAAAGGCCGGCATCCTCCATGACTTTCATAAGTCCACAGAAGAACGCCATCGTTCCAATAAGTCCAAGTGCAATTTCAACAGCCTGATCAGCAAACGAGAATAGGCTGTCTTGAACTGCTCCAACGTTGCCGGTAAATATTCCGGCAAGTACGGCGATGACCACCATGGCCACCCAGATGTAATTCATCATAATTACTCTACCTCCAGTTTGAAAATTCTTCCCTTTTTAGTCAAAATAGTCAGGGAATTTATGCCAGTAATTATTTAATCCTCAGCTGTATGATGCAATTCACGTGCCATTACAAAAAATCAGCCCAAATCGTTGAACTTCCCCTTTTGATCATCACTAGCCTATACATTCAAATTGGATTTATGTCATCTGCGCGTTCTTTTAAATCGGATTTAATAGGTTTATATAGATTTTTTTAGAAAATTAATACTTTAGTTCCGGCCTTGCACCGGACAGGTTAATTGTGTAATATACATTCATGGAGGATAGAAATACATGACTGATAACAACAATATGAACTCTATGAATAGAATCAGGTATACTTTTACAAATAAAGCGAAGATTATGTTCTTCGTTACAGTGATGCTGCTGTTCCTGCTTAGATTTATAATTACTCTTCAGATTAAATTCTATGGCATCGACGGCTATACGGTATACATCACGCCTACTCTCATATACTACGGAATCATATTCCTTGCCATAATAATTATTTTTTTCTGCTATAAGTGTTTCATCACCACCTATGACAGTAATGAAATCGTATATACCAACTATCTGCTGAGGAGGTCTCGCCGTATCTCAGTAGATGAAGTCAGGTACGCTCTTCTCGACTGGAAAGGTATCCACCTGAGAAGAAGCGCAGATGAAGGTGAACCCGATGCTCTTACAATTCCTTTCTTCAGGGGCGGAGTGATAAACCCCTTTGATGCCGACAAATTCTTCAGAATGCTCCTGTCAAATAAGAATATCAAAGTGACAAAAACCTTCAAGACTCTTCCAGGCTACACAAAAAAATGGCGATGGGTTTCCATCATATACGCCATTTTAGCTATCTGTACCCTGCTGGCTTCGGCGAACTACCTCTACACAGTAATCGTACTGTTTACCGCAGCCGGTAACGGAGCAATATAGGGCGCGCAAGGACGGAAAGGACGGATATGCGCAACGTTCACCCCTATTCGCCGGTGCGCGACCTCAGCTCACTTAGAGTCATCTCTTCTCCGATAAGCATCATGTTTTGTGGAGTTTTGACTGAATATCCGATTTTAACGACCGTAAGATACGGCTGATTCAGAATTTTCCCCTGCCTGGCTTTCTTTTTTCCCGCTGCACTCTTTGGTGCGTAAGCAAGCCCGGTAACGTCGTCTTTCATCACCATGATCTCCGATTCGCAGCACGGACACTTGAAATAGTATTTGCTTCCAAAAAGCTTCCATTCCTCTCTGTAAAGCCACTTAGGTTCAGCAGTTTTACAAAACGGGCACTTGCCTATCTTCTCATCTGCAAACCGCTGAGGAATGCTGCACATTGCATTTTCTTTCCTGATATATACGTCTGTAGCCATTTTTTCTCCTTTCTTGCCAAGCCACCACCCACTGAATTATATACAACCCCACCGCAATAATCAAGTTTGCCTAAATAAGAAAATGCTTCTGTGACCTCCCCTTCTATGCCCTCCTACAGGCATCCTAAAAGGGCGATGCTCGGATTCATATTAAATCCGCTCAAGTCCGAGCACGATAATGCTCGGAAACCGCACCGAATGACCCTAATCGTACCACCAAAGCGCGTCCTTACAGGGTTTATGTGCTAGGATTTTTCTCAAAAGCAGCAAGAACCGAGTATATCCGTGCTCGCCAATTCTTAAATCTGCTAAAAATCCGAGTACCCGGCCGCGCAAATGCTTGCCACGTATGATGCATCGAACCGCGCAAATGCCTGCCACGCGAGCATCGGGCTCCACCCTGCAAGCATATCCCCGCCGCGCGCTCGCCTATGTTCGCGCGGCGCACCATCTTAAAACCGCAGAGCAATTTCCTGCTCTGCGGTTTTCTTTTTCCTTTCGTCCGGCGCATTTCCGGACCATAGCAACATATCTGAAATGTGGTTATCGTCTGCAGCTTTTTCAGTTACTGATGGCTTTATAAGCCACAAAATCCTGTTTTCCTCTACTCGTGGTGGTTGTGGAGGAGCTTCTGCTGCTTGCCCTTCAGAAGCCCGTCGTAGAGTGCCATTACGAACGGATTGTCGCTGGAAATCTTTATCTGCTTTTCGTCGTCGATTTCGTAGATGCCCTCCGTTCTTGCGGCCTTAATCTGAGGAGTTACAGGTACAGGCTGTCCGCCTCCCGCAACGCAGCCGGAGCGACATGCCATGACTTCGACGAAGTCGTAGTGCATCTCACCGGTCTTTATGCCGTTCATTACGATTCCGGCGTTCTTGAGGCCGTTTACTACGGCAATCTTTACCTCTCGGCCTTTGAGGTTTACGGTAGCTTCCTTTATCCCTTCGTTTCCGCGGATTCCCGTAAACTTTATCGCTTCAAGGTCTTCAGGATCGTAGCTTCCAACCAGTCTTCTCAGCACGGCTTCCGTTACGCCGCCGGTTACGCCGAATATGGCTGCTCCGCCGGAGGAAAGGCCGAAAGGCATATCCATAGGAGCCGGCTTTATGGTCGCAAGGTCGATACCTGCTTCCTTTATCATCCTGGTGATTTCCGTCGTAGTCAGAACGTAGTCGGTATCCTGCTCACCTTCAGTTCTGTGTTCAGGTCTTAAAATCTCAGCTTTCTTTGCGGTACAAGGCATGATGGACACCACCATGGTCTTTCTCTTGTCCTCAGTGTCAAGTCTCGCTTCTTCCTTCAATACGGCGCTGAACATCTGCTGAGGTGACCTGCAGCTGGAAACGTGCTTTCTCAGCTCAGGGAACTTCTCCTCGCAGAACTTAACCCAGCCCGGACAGCATGATGTGAACAGCGGAAGGTCGCCCGATTCTATCTTTTCCACCAGCTCCTGAGCTTCCTCCATTACGGTAAGGTCTGCTCCGAAGTTTGTGTCGTATACGTAGTCGAATCCCATGAGCTTAAGTGCCGCAACCAGCTTGCCCAGAGAATTTTCTCCCTCAGGTATGCCGAATTTGTCGCCTACTGCCACTCTTACGGCAGGAGCTATCTGAGCCACAACCTTTGTGTCCTTGTCGGCGAGAGCCTGCCATACAGGGTGGATGTTCTGCTTTACGGTGATGGCTCCCGTAGGACATACGACTCTGCACTGGCCGCAGCCTACGCAGGCCGTCTCTGAAAGAGGTCTGTCAAAGGCTGTAGTTACGCGCATTTTGCTTCCGCGATGGGCAAAATCCAGTATTCCCAGGCCCTGAATTTCCGTACATGTTCTCACGCAGTCTCCGCAGAGTATGCACTTGTTAGGATCGAAAACTATGCAAGGGGAGCTGTAGTCCAGAGGCAGCTTCGGCTTATTGTTCTGGAATCTTACGTAGTTTACTCCCAGCTGATTTGCAAGCTTTAAGAGTATGCACGCGCCGTTGGTTCTGCAGGTGGTGCAGTCGGTGCAGTGGGAAGCCAGCAGCAGCTCCAGAATCATCTTTCTGTGGTGCTGAAGTCTAGGCGTGTTTGTGTATATCACCATGCCGTCCTTCGGTTCCTCTGAACAGGATGCGAATATTTTGCCCCTGTCGTCTTCCACAACGCACATTCTGCATGCGCCGTATGTGGAAAGCTCGGAGAGATAGCAGAAGGTAGGCAGCTCTATACCGGCTTTTCTTATAACCGCCAGCACGTTTTTCTCGTCGTCAAAAGCGACTTTTCTGTTGTTTATGGTCATGTATTTCATCTGTCTTCACCTCCTACCATTCTACGTGTATTGCGCCGAACGCACATGAGCTTTCGCATGCGCCGCACTTGATACATCTCTCATTATCGATAACGTAAGGTTCTTTAATCTTTCCGTAAATCGCGTCTGCCGGACAGTTCTTCGCGCACTTGGAGCAGCCTTTGCACCTGTCAGGGCTGATGACGAAGCGTCTTAAGGACGTGCAGGTATGGGACGCGCAGTGTTTGTCCAAAACGTGCTCCAGGTACTCTTCCCTGAACAGCTTCAGAGTGCTCTTTACAGGCAGGGACGCCGTCTTTCCGAGACCGCAGAGAGCCGTTTCCGTAATGGTATCCGCAAGCTCCTCGAGAAGGTCGAGATCCTCTTTCTTTCCGTTTCCTGCGACGATTCTCTCCAGTATCTCCAGCATACGCTTGGTGCCCTCGCGGCAAGGAACGCACTTTCCGCAGCTTTCCTTCTGGGTGAAGTTCATGAAGAACCTTGCAACCTCCACCATACAGGTGGAATCGTCCATTACCACAAGACCGCCGGAGCCTATCATGGCGCCCATCTTCTTCAGGGAGTCGAAGTCCAGGCTTATATCCAGCTGCGGCGTGATGAGGCAGCCTCCCGAAGGGCCTCCTATCTGGACGGCTTTGAAGGTTCCGTCGTTTTTGATGCCGCCGCCTATGTCAAATATTACCTCTCTAAGGGTCGTTCCCATAGGAACTTCTATAAGGCCCGTGTTCTTAACGCTTCCCGTAAGAGCGAAGGCCTTGGTGCCCGGGCTGTTTTCAGGGCCAATGGATTTAAACCACGCCGCTCCTCTGCTTATTATTCCCGGAACGTTGGCGTATGTTTCAACGTTGTTCAAAACGGTCGGCTTGTCGAAGAGTCCGTGCTCTACGGTGCGCGGAGGCTTAACTCTCGGCATACCGCGGTTTCCCTCGATGGAAGCCGTAAGGGCGCTTCCCTCTCCGCATACGAACGCTCCCGCTCCGCGGTTGATGTGAAGCTTAAAGGAGAAGTCAGAGCCTAAGATATTCTCGCCTAAAAGTCCTGCTTCCTCGGCCTGGGCTATGGCGTTCTGAAGTCTCTTTATAGCCAGAGGATACTCTGCTCTAACGTAGATGTATCCCTCCTGAGCGCCTGTGGCGTAAGCCGCTATCATCATGCCTTCAAGGACTCTGTGCGGGTCGCCTTCCATGATGCTTCTGTCCATGAACGCGCCCGGGTCTCCTTCGTCGCCGTTACATACGACGTACCGCTGCTTTTCAGGCTGACGGGCAACCTGACTCCACTTGTAGCCTGTCTTGAATCCGCCGCCTCCGCGTCCTCTCAGGTTCGATCCCGAAACTTCCTCTATGACGTCTTCTGGAGTCATATCGAACAAAGTCTTCACCAGAGCCTGATATCCGCCTCTTGCTATGTATTCCTCTATGTGCTCGGCATCTATGTGTCCGCAGTTTTCCAGAACTACGCGGGTCTGCTTCTTATAGAAAGGAATGTCCTCCTGACGGGCGTATTCTATTCCGTCCTGCTTATAGAGAAGTTCCCTTATTATGTCGCCGTTCTTTACGGTTCTTTCAAAAATCGCCTTGCAGTCGTCTACGGAAACCTTTGTATACAGTATCCCTAGCGGCTCAATTCTCATCAGCGGGCCCATCTCGCAGAATCCGTGACATCCGCTCTTCTTTACGGCAAAATCGTCTAATTCGCTTTCTCCGATTCCGCTTTCAGCTGCTTCCTTTCTGGCTCCCGCAATCTTTTCAACTGCCGCTCTGGCCTCTTCCTCAAGACCGTGGCCCGGAAGTCCCGCACATGCGATTTCAGGTCTGAAATCTATTTCAACATCCGGATTATCCTTTGCAAGGCGCTGCATCTCCTCGTAAATCTCACCGGATCCTCCTGCCAGACAACCCGTTCCGGCGCAGATGAGAATCCTGCACTTGCACGCGTCGATTTTAGTCTTTGCGCTCTTACAGATCTGATTCAATACCTCTGCATTCGCTATTTTCTGCATCTATTCTGCTCCTCTCAGTTCCTCTATGAGATCCTCTGCTGCATCCGGGGTCATAGCCGGATAAACCTTATCGTTTACGGTCAGAACCGGAGCCAGTCCGCAGGCTCCCAGACACGACACCGTCTCCAGGGTGAACAGCATATCATCCGTAGTCGCCTTATCCTCTGAAAGACCCAGTACGCTGTAGAGTCTTTCAAGGATAGGGATGGACTTCCTTACGTGGCATGCCGTACCGTCGCAGACTTTGATGACGTATTTTCCCTTAGGTTCAAAGGAGAAATTCTCGTAGAACGTCGCAACGCTGTAAGCCTTAGCCTCGGTGATTCCGATCTTGTCCGCCACATATGAGAGAAGTTCTCCCGGCAGATATCGAAACTCGGTCTGGATGTCCTGTATGATAGGTATGAGAGACGAAGGCACTGCTCCGTGCAGGGCGATTATCTCATCTGCCGTATCATAATATTTCTGATCCAACATAGATACCTCCTGATAAAATTCAAAAAATAAGATAATACTTGAAAATATTATATCTTAGGTACGATAAAAAGCAATAGGATTTTGTCAGGAGTTTGTTGTTAAATTATTTATTTTCTTATTTTTATGATATACCTTAGTGTCCGTACACTCCCGGGCGCACTGCTGCCACGAAAAAACACACAGGGAGATAAAGCTTCCTGTGCGTTTTTCGTTACTTTTTTATGCTTTTTTCAAATCCTTCATGCTGTTTAACGTTATGGCAACGGTAGATGCGTTGTGCAGCCATGCCGATGTTGCAGGCCGCATTATACCGCTGACCCCGCAACCTATAAGCCCGGCGTTTATCCCCACAATCTGCCTGTAATTTCTCCCTATTCTCTTCATCTGAAGCTCGCTCAGCTCTCTTAGAATCAGAAGCCCCGAAAGATCACCTGACCCTATGGTAATATCAGCTATCTCTCTCGCAATTTCCGCTCCGTCGCTTACCGCAATTCCCACGTTTGCAGCAGAAAGAGCAGGGGAATCGTTTATTCCGTCGCCAATCATTATAACCGTATGGCCTTCCGCCCGCTTTTTCTCAACGAACCGGGCCTTATCCTCCGGCAGAACTTCTGCATAGTATTCCTCAATTCCTGCCTGAGCCGCAATGGATTCCGCAGTCTTTGCGCTGTCGCCTGTCATCATGACCAGATTGTTTATACCCATCGATTTCAGGCCTTTTATTACATCTCCGGCCTCCTTGCGCACAGGGTCCTCAATGCATATTACAGCTGCAAGCCTCCCTTCTATCGCCATGTAAAGCTGCGAATAATCCGAAGGTATCCCGTCAAATTTTTCTTTCTCTCCTTCAGGAATCACACATCCTTCATCTTCAAAGACAAAGTGATAACTTCCTATTATGACTCGCCTGCCGTCTATTTCAGAAACTATACCGTGTGCCACGATGTATTGAACCTTGGAGTGCATCTCCGCGTGACTGAGATTTCTCATTCTCGCTCCTTCAACTACGGCTTTTGCCATTGAATGGGGAAAATGCTCCTCAAGGCATGCCGCAATCCGGAGCATTTCGTCCCGATCACCGCCTCCGAAAGGTACGACTTCTCTTACCACCGGCTGCGCTTTCGTAAGAGTTCCCGTTTTATCGAACACTACCACGTCGGCGCATGCAACCGCCTCCATGTATTTGCCGCCTTTTATCATTATATCGTATCGTCCCGCCTCACGAATGGCGGACAGTACCGATACCGGCATAGCAAGCTTAAGAGCGCAGGAAAAGTCAACCCTAAGGACGGACAGCGCCTTAGTGACGTTTCCGGTAAGGAGATACGTAAGTACGGTACCCGCCAGAGTGTACGGTACCAGTCTGTCCGCAATGTGCTCCGCCCTGCTCTCAGATTCCGATTTAAGCTTTTCGGTCTCCTCTATCATAGACACTATCTTTTCATACCTGGTGGAACCTTTAGTTTCTTTTACCTTTATTGATATTTCGCCCTCTTCCACCGCGGTTCCGGCGTATGCGTAGCCGCCCGCCTCTTTTTTGACAGGCATGGATTCTCCGGTCATGGAAGACTGGTTTACCATCGCTTCTCCCGATTCTACGATCCCATCGAAAGGTATCACATTCCCCATGTGAACTACCACTATATCATCCGGCTTCACCTCGTCAGCCGGAACGAGAATATCTCCTTCTCCGGCTCTGAGCCACACTTTGTTGACCTTAAGTGACATACTCCTTGCCAGATCTCCCACGGATTTTTTGTGAGTCCACTCCTCCAGAAGTTCTCCTACTCCCAGCAGGAACATTACCGAACCTGCCGTTTCAAAGCTTCGCCTGGCAAGAGAGGCCGATATGGCCACAGCGTCCAGCACCGGTACTTCAAGCTTCCCCATTGTGAGGCACCTGATTCCCTTTAGAATGTAGGGTACGGCGTTTACAGCGGTTACGGCAGCTCTTACCGGATACGGCAAAAAAATCTTCTTCGCATACCGGAAAATCACCTTTTCAATCAGCTTCTCTCTGTAGTATGAGTTCAGCTGCCTTCCGCTGTCGTAATGAACTGTGTCGGAAACATCCGTCGTTTCAAAGCTGAATCCCCGAATACCGGCAATTATCTGCTCCCTGCCGCACGTAAACACTATTGCCGCATCGCCAGTCCGCTCATACACGGTCACTTTTATAACTCCCTCGACCTTCATCATGCGGTCGCGGAAAATGTCCGCTTCCCTATAAGCCAGAGAGGATCTTCCAAGATTGAACCTGATGCGGCCCTTTATTTCATCTTTAATTAAGAATCTCATATTACCGTCAGCCTTCAGACCCTAC
>CASFAX010000010.1 GCA_949292945.1 uncultured Bacillota bacterium
ACAGTATTTCAAGGTTCTGGCCTTAACAAAGTTAAGGTAAAACGAGCTTATTAATGGTGGAAGCCTTAACTGAAGCTCTCGCGGCATATATTTCATGCTACTCGCGGCTATTCTAGAGCAGTAAATTCCCAGTAATTGGCAATATCAGCTTTATTTTCACATCCGTATTCCACTTTTCACCTCTAATTTACATCCCGGTTAAGTAAAAGTCCCTTGGATTATCACTTTGACCTTAACTTTGTTAAGGTCTAAGCTCTGCTTTACGGGCATTTTACATAACTGCAATATAAAAGAGCGGAAGATTTCTCCTCCGCTCGAATTGGTTTATGATTATATTACTGCTTTAAGCACTTCATCTGGTATTGCAGCAGTTCCGCCTATCGCCTTTACTGTTCTTACCCCTGCATCTTTGATGTATGAAGCTGCCAGATTAGTATTACGTTCATTTACAAGGAGCAGCGGTGCACCTTTACCGTCTCTTGAAAGGCCTGCAAGGACTCCTCCTGTAAGTCCATCCGGAAAATCATCTCCTGATGCAAGATATGCTAAAGTGGATTTACCATAGAAAGTTTCTGCTATGAGAGCACTTGTTTCATATCTGTCATCTCCGCCGAAGCGTGTAACATCGTATCCTGATAAACTGTTTTCAAACCTCTCACTTACTACTGCGTTGCCGCCCATGATGTAAACCTTGCCGCATTTAACGAGGTTTTGTTCGATGTAATTCCTTACATATGCCTCATTATTCTCGTTTACCACTAGAATCGGAGCTTTATTTTCGTGGGCAAATGCTGAAGCTGATAAGGCATCTGCGAACTCGCCGCTGTATGCTACTACTACTGCATTAAAGCTGGTTACGCCCAGCTCCTTTTTCAGCTGGTCTGCTACCTTTACAGCAGTCTCGAAACGGTCATCGCCCGCTATGCGGGAAGTGGTGGCCGAAGGTTTTGATGGAGTAACAGGTTTAGGATTTTTCGTCCACTTTGCGTAAAGTGTTGTATTCCCTTTTTACGATTTCAGTGTTGAAATCCCAAGGCTGTGTCAGCGATTCATCTTTGAACCAACCTGCAAACGTATAGCCCAATTTCGTCGGAGCAGCAGGTTCGGTTATTTTTTCACCATCCGCCACTATCTGAGACGAAATCGTGGTTCCGCCGTCGGTGCTAAACTCCACAGAATGACAGGTGAACTTGACAGTCACCATCTTCTCTTCTGTTTTGCATGAATTCGGATTTCCGTCCTCAGTATATTCTACCGTAAATTCTATTTTCCCTTCGTAAGTTCCGGCTTTTGTTATGTTTTCCGGCAGAGCAAAGCTGATTTCTACGCCTTCATCACCTGCGTCGGTGAATATTGCAACCGGTTTGGAAGCTTCGTGTTTCTCGCCATTCACAAGCAGTGCAGATGTCAGCTCTTCATTGGTATCTTTATCAGTAAGAGTCACTGCCGCAGGTGCGGAAACTGTAACCTCTCCGCCATATCCAATATCAAATGGTTTATTCTTATCAATAGCGACGGAAACCGTACTCTCATCCCCTGCCGTCATTGGTTCAGCAGGAATCGTGACCGTATACGTTGCGCTTTGAGTCATCGTGCTTTTACCTACCGGCGAAGACTGCACAAAATACTCATTTTCAGGCCAATAGGTAGCTATATAATACAGTTTATTGGAATGGAGTCCTTCAAATGTATATGTTTCTCCTGTGACATCAATCCAGCCGGGATCATTAGGACCGGGCATATACTCAATCTCAGTAGTTGTACAAATATACTTCTGTCCTGGAACTGTATTGACGGTAATGTTTCCAGCCTTAGCCTGCTTAATCACTGGTATCGTAGCTGCACGTATTCCTTTCATAACCTCTACTTTCTCTGTTTTCAAAAGCTCCTGATATAAGTTGGTAGCTTCTGCGGACATCACTATCCAATAAAAACGTCCTCCTTTAGGCGCTCCCTGGAGTTTCTGTGTTGTATCCTCATCTTCATACCATGTAATAGTTACCTGTCCATTACCGCTATAGGTATAATTCAAGTTTATTGGATTCCCTGTCGCAAGTATTAGGTCGTCATCGAGAGTAATCGTTGCCGGCAATTTCTTAGTATCCGGTATAATTGTTCCGTCACCCGTCACTTTGATGTTTTCCGGCCAGGTAAAATCTTCTGGCAAATTAAGGGTTGTGCCACTGGGGATATTCAGCGTAATGCCGCTCGGAAACTCAACATCAGATGGCACGGTTGGATTTCCCCAAACTGTATAACTGCCATCACCGGAAGGACGGATACCTTGGCCGTTGCCTCCATCGCCATATCCTTTGCCTCCGCCAATGTCTACTCCACTACCTGTACCAGAACCAGCTCCTCCAGAGATTTCTATGCTCCCTGTTGCTAGAATGATGACAGTTCCGCAGGCTTCTCCATAATCTGTTCCAGGGGCAGCATCGCCGCCAATACCGCTACCACCATATACGCTGTTTTAGCCACCGCCCGTGACAGATAATCCACCACTTCCTTGGATAACAAGTGAAGCAGATTCTGGGACGTGAATACCGGATGCTCCATTATTATCTACGCCATTTCCGCCGGTCAATATATTATTCGTATCATCATTCAAATTCAGTATAAGGTGAGCGCTCTCAGATACATCGATTGCATTTTTAGCAGAACCAGTTACAGTGCTATACGAGGGGGCAGTGATATTCACCCCATTCAAGGTAATCTCCGCATTTCCATTTACTACAATTCGGTCAGAGGTCGGCTCCGTCTCCCCGCTGACCATGGAGATGGTGATATTCGCACCGTTGTTGACCGTCAGCACGCCGTCTGAGTAGATGTAGTCTATCCCCTGTTTACCGCCGGTCACTTCAAAAGCCCCGGCGGTAGCTCTTGTTTCCCCCTCAGCTGTCACGTTCACCGGTATCATTCCGAAGCAGAGCGCTGCCGTAAGTATGGTGCTGAGAAATCTCTTTGCCGCTTTACTTCTCGCTGTTTTCTTCATTTTCGCCTCCTTCATTTCTTTTCAGAGCAAATAAAAAAGCACGCCGTGTCTTGCGTTTTTTCGCAAGGCACGACGTGCGCCGGTATTTTCACATATTAAATTAAAGGCACTAAAAAATGCCTGACTACCTAAGGTCTGGTTGGTTGGTTGTTGGTTGCAAAGGCTATGCCAGTTTTTGGTATTTTGCGTTCGCAGTGGTTTCTACGGTTTTTCATGAATTCACCTTCCGTTTTGCAGGAACTGCAATCTTCCTCCTACAGCACTTCTTATGCTGTTCTACTGCGACTTTCCTCTCGCCGTTATCCGAAGTCTGTCGACTACTTTGTCGCCGCGGAAAAGGTACAAGTCGTCATAGAGATTTACCGTGGAACAGCAATGTCCCGGAATCACCTTGACTTTTTCACCGATTTCGAGATTAACAGACGAGTCGAATATCTTCATGTGCTCCTCGTTGACGCTGAACGTTCCGCTGACCTCCGTGCCGTCGAGCCGCACCACTGCGGGCTCATCCTGGTCTGTGCCAAGTCCTTTTACACCTACATCCAGTATGGTGAGATTGCCTTTTTTGCTTACGACCGTGGCGAGGACGTACAGGGAATTTTTATACGGGATATCCAGTTTGTTATAAGTGTTGTCCATGAAGAAATAGCTTCCCGCCTGGATTTCCGTGTAGAGTCCCTCTTCAGCTTTAATGTCTATGGTGCCTGTGCTGCCTCCAGATACGGTATTCACCCTGATGCCGGCATCGCCCAGGCGATTTATCAGGCTTCTCAGCTTTTCCGAATTGGCTTCCGTGGCTTCTTTTCTCTCGGCCTTTGTCAGCATGTGGGATACGTGACCTGCGTAAGCCTGAATCCCCTCGTATTCGATTCCCGGAAGCTTTTCGATTTCCGCTGCAAGTCTTACGTACTCGTCTTCGCTTCTCACTCCGCAGCGGTTCATTCCTATATCGTACTCCACCAGGCAGTTAAGGCTGCTTCCCGCGTTTACAGCTGCCCGGGAAATCTCCTTTGCGTTATCGATATCGTCTACACACACAGTAAGCCTGCACATTTTGGCGAGTATCGCAAGACGCGCGATTTTATCGGGCTCAACTATCTGATTTGCTATGAGTACGTCCTCTATTCCGCTGAATATAAGGTCTTCGGCCTCTGAAAGTTTGGCGCAGGTAATCCCCACTGCGCCCATTTCCATCTGCCTGTGAGCGATTGCGGCGCATTTGTGGGACTTGAAATGAGGGCGAAGCCTTGCCCGGCTTCCCTTCATCACCTCATTTGCAGTATCCATATTTTGATTCATCACCCCTTCATCGGCGATTAACGCCGGAGTGGGCAGACTCATGATTTTCATAACGTTTCTCCCGGCTTTTATACGCTACACGCTCTGCTCTCCCTTTGTCATAAATCGGGCCGTTACTTGCCCGGCTTCCAGGAACTCTTAAGGTCCACTATGCGGTTAAACACCTTTTCGGTATCCGTGGTGAGCTTTGAGTCGGCCACGTAGTAACCGTGACGGAAGAACTGGAATCTCTCTCCCGGCTTTGCCTCAGCAACGGACGGCTCGGCATATCCCCAGGTCTCCTCCACGGAGTTCGGGTTATTCACCAGATTTCCGTTTTCGTCCTCCACCATAAGGTATCCGTAGTTTCTAATCTTTACTTTAACTGCCGTGGCGGCGTCCACAAAGTGAATGGTTCCTTTTACCTTTCTTCCCTCAAAGCCTTCACCTGACTTTGTGGCAGGGTCGTAGGTGCAGAGCAGCTCTTTGATAGAGCCGTCCTCTTTTTTCACCACTTCGTTGCACTTTATGAAGTATGCGCCTTTGAAGCGAACCTCGTTGCCCGGGAACAGCCTGAAATACTTCTTTACCGGAACTTCCATAAAGTCCGCGCCGTCGACGTAAAGCTCTCTGGAGAAAGGAATCTTCCTCGTTCCCATCTCAGGAACCTCTTTGTTATTCTCAAGCTCCACCATTTCAGTCTGCCCTTCGGGATAGTTTGTTATGACCACCTTAATCGGATTTTCCACAACATTGCGGCTTTCCACCTTCGTCTTAAGGTCTTCCCTGATGCAGTGCTCCAGAAGGGATATGTCAACCATGCTGTTGGCTTTGGAAACGCCTATTCTCTCGCAGAAATCCCTGATTGATTCAGGAGTGTAGCCTCTTCTTCTCAGGCCTGCGATAGTCGGCATTCTCGGGTCGTCCCATCCGTCTACCACGCCCTCGTCTACAAAGGCTTTAAGATAGCGCTTGCTCATCACCGTGTTGGTAAGGTTGAGTCTTGCGAATTCTATCTGCTGAGGCGGATTCTCCCAAAGTCCCACTTCTCTCAGAACCCAGTCGTAGAGAGGTCTGTGATCCTCGAATTCCAGGGAGCAGAGGGAGTGGGTTATTCCTTCTATGGCGTCCTCTATAGGGTGAGCAAAATCGTACATCGGGTAGATGCACCATTTGTCCCCGGTGTTGTGGTGAGGCGGTTCGTGAGCGATTCTGTATATTACAGGATCTCTCATGTTTATGTTAGGCGAGGCCATGTCTATCTTCGCTCTGAGCACCCTCTCCCCGTCGGCAAACTTTCCCGCCTTCATGTCCTCAAAGAGCTTAAGGTTCTCCTCAACGCTCTGGTTTCTGCACGGGCTTTCCTTTCCCGGCTCTTTCAAGGTTCCTCTGTATTCCTTTATCTGCTCCGCCGTCAGGCTGTCCACGTATGCCAGGCCTTTTTTTATCAAAATAACTGCAGCCTCGTACATCTGGTCAAAGTAGTTGGACGCCCAGAGAAGCTTCTCCCATTTAAAGCCCAGCCACCTGATATCTTCCTCTATAGCGCTTACGTACTCCACGTCCTCTTTAACGGGATTGGTGTCGTCGTATCTCAGATTGCACTTTCCATGGTACTTTTCAGCTGTTCCGAAGTTTATGCAAATAGCCTTCGCATGGCCTATGTGAAGGTAGCCGTTAGGCTCCGGCGGAAAACGGGTGTAGACTTCCTTTCTCTTTCCGCTTTCAAGGTCAGCGTCTATTATGCTGTGAATAAAATTGGTTGAAGTAGCTTCGCTCATTTCTTCCTCCTGCTTTTAAAAATCTTCGTGAAGTTCCTTTGCCTCGCTTTCCTTAAGGAAGAGGTACTTCCTCGCCGCAAAGAGTATGGCAATGGCTGTTACACCTATTATTATCTCCTTCATATGCAGGTGCTCCACTATCATCTGACGCGCGACTGCAAGCTGCATAACCTCTATAAGGTCAACGGCCCTCTGCCTCGTAAGCAGCTTTACAAATTCCAGTCCCACTATGAGGGCCAGAATATCGGCAAGAAACCGGGTAAATCCCTCCGGTTCCATATCACGCAGCGAATTATCAAATGCGACCTCGCCTATCAGGTTATACAGCATCACCAGTATAACCAGTATGATGACTACCGAGGCTACAGCCTCTATGGTGTAGACCACTTTGCCGAAAAAAGTTCCCCAATAGCTTCTTCCCTTTGGAATTCCTTTTTTATTATCCATATTCTCTCTCCGAATTATTCATGCGGACTCCGGGCCGCCCGTCGTGCCCTCCCTGTCAAACGCATTCTACGGATAATTATACCATCTGAAAAGCTTTTCCACAACGGAAAAGGCGCATATTCAGGAGAAGTATGCGCCATTGGGTTTGCTGCATTGCCAGACTAGTGTATTCAAGTTGACGAGTTCATGGCGAGTTCAATGAGCGGACGAGTTCGACCTCAAGGCTTATTTTAATCTTTCTAGTAGAACGCTTTTTCGATAAATACGGCACTTTCAGACGAAAGGTCGAACAAAATCAGCAGCCTGCGGCGAAAATCACTTCAAAAGTTCGACTTCAAGTAGGTAAATTGCATTTAACATCGAAAAACCGTTCCACTAAATCGGCAGTTTTTGCCCCTGAAGTAGAACCCGGCTCGCAGGAACTCGCCGCGTAAACCTTGTAGCTTATTTTTCATCGCTCTTATCGGTTATGAAAAAGTAATACTCCAGAAAAACGATGCACGTTACTATACAAAAAATTATCGCTCTGCGAGGAGTATAAAGCGAAAATATACCCTCCGTTACAGGCATACCGTAAAATATGTTAATAGCCATATTCATTGCGATGAATATAAGATGAGGAACTACTGTGAAAACAAACATATATTTTAAAGCTCTCTTGAATCTCTTCTTGTTTCTGTCCATGTCCTCTTCCCCTCCTGAATCAGATGAAATTTTCCACAGTATACCATATAGAAACACTTTTGAGGGAATTATTAAGCAGACTTAACCTTAACATTAAGAAAATTTAAGGAATATCTTTCGACAGGGCTTCCCAGTTCATCTCGGCCGTTAAACGATAAGTGAACAAAGTGGCACACGGAATATCGGCCTATATGCTGTTTCACACGTGAAGCGGCCGAGACTGTTCGGTGGCTGAACACCATCAGACCGCCCGATAACGGCCGGGAGCGCCTGGTGGCCGAACAGCACCAGACCGCCACACGACTACTTCTCCAGAAACTCCTTCAGTTTGTCGCCGTAGCTTTCGGTTACGTAATACCCTTCAAGGTACGCGTTCTTCAGCTTGTTTCTGTCCTTTTCAAGCCTGCCTACGCCCAGATCCTTTATTGGAGCGATTACGAATACATTGCCTTTCTGTTCCTCTTCATCGATGTAATCCAGGGTTTCGTTGTAGACGGTGTGGCGGCGCTTAAGGGCTTCTATCAGCTTCGGGTAGTCCTTGTACTTCGCTTTTACCAGAGGAATTGATTTGCTGGCTTTTTTGCGGTAGCCCCTTTCCCTGGTCAGAACCACTATCACCTTGTCGCAGCCCATTTCCTGAGCGTGTCTTACAGGGATGGAATCGGAAAGTCCGCCGTCCATATACTTGTATCCGTTTTTATCTACCATCTTCGCAAAGAGGGGCAGGGACGCCGAGGCTGCTATCCAGTCCACATCTTCGAACATGTCCTTTATCTCAGGGTACTCGGACTCTCCCGTAATGCAGTTAAAAACTCCCACCTCAAACTTTATGCCCCGCTTCTTGAATCCGTCGTTATCGATAGGGGCAAGCTCCTCCGGAATTTTGTGGTACATGAACTCCTTTCCGAAGTAGTCGCCGGTCTTTAAGAGGCTCTGAACGCTTCCGTATCTGGGGTCGTCCATGTAGTCGGTGCAGACGGCGAAAGCTCTTCCTTTCTGCCCGCTGACGTAGCTGCACCCGTGACATGCCCCTGCGGACACGCCTATGACGTAATCTACCTTTATGTTGTTATCGAGAAGATATTCGATTACTCCTGCGGCAAAGATTCCTCTCATTCCGCCGCCTTCAATTACCAGTCCTGTCATTTTGTCATTCCTTCCTTCTATTCATTCATACCCACAAATATGCCTGCCTGAACCAGGTAGAGACATGCCTCGCACCGGGAAACTCCCGAGGCCTTGCACACTGCGTCCCGGTATATGGAAATCTGCTCTCTATACCTTTCCCTAAGACGCTCTGTCTCCTCCCCGGCTCTTTCTCTGTCAAAGCGGTTTGTCTTGTAATCTATGAGAACAGCTCTTCCCTCTTCGACGAAGTAGCAATCGATGATTCCCTGAATCATTACGGTTTCTCCGTTTTTTTCGGACAAAATGGTAAACGGTTTTTCCCTGCGAAGTTTTCCTTCGGAAAACGCCTTTGCAGCTCGCCGTCCTATGTCCCATTTAAAAAAGTCCGAAGCGCCTTTTACGTATATGGAAGCCGCTTCCTCTTCGGTGAAAATCCCGCAGTCTCTGAGCCTGTCGACTTCGTCTGACACAAAGCCATATCCCCCCTCTGAAGCCCTTGCAAAGTCCAGATTCTCCATGAGGGTGTGAAAACATGTTCCTCTTTCTGCCGCCGTAAGTTTTTTCTTTTCCACCATGAAGGCGGGAACGGCAAGCTCCGTTTCTTCGTGCCACACAGGCTTTAGCGGCTCTTCGGACTCAGGCCCAAGCCTTGCCCCTTCTATCTTCTCATCCACTGCATCGAAGGAAACGTTAAGCTCCGACACCGAATACTTGGGCTTAAGGCGCCTTGCGCTTTCATAAGGGTAGGCGTATTCCAGCCTTCTTATGATGTCCCGCTTTTTCTCCTCGTCCAGGGTTCCTGAGTATATGTCTTTTGTGAGAATATCCCCTCCGGTATACGTTTTTGCCGAAAGCCCGGAACCGTCCACGTCTCCCGCTTTTACGACCGTACAGTCCATGGTGTCTCCTATCATGGAAAGGTAGTCTGTATCCTTCCTCACTCCGCTTTCCCTTGCGGCCATGTACTTTTCCCCGTCGTTAACTGATCCCAGAACGTGGAGCATGTCCTTTGCGCGGGTCATGGCAACGTAAAGAACGCGAACCTCTTCCTCGGCTTCTTCTCTTCGTACGGCTTCCGCTATGAGGCGCTGAATCAGAGTCTGCCTGTACCACCTTTCTTCAGGGTTCTCAAGAGTCAGCCCTATTCCTATATCCTTATGAAGCTGGACGCCTCTTCCGGCTTTGGTGTAGTTAAGCCTTCTTCCGCAGCCGGCCAGAATCACGACGGGAAATTCCAGGCCCTTGCTCTTATGGATGGTCATTATCCTTACCACATCGTCCTTTTCGCCCAGGAGACGAACCTGACCCGTCCTGACTTTGCGCTTCTTTACGGAATCTATGTACCTGTTAAATCCGTAGAGAGTTCCCTGTCCATCTGAGGCAAAATCCTCAGCCTTATCCACGAGAGCCCTGAGATTTGCCTGCCTCTGGCTTCCTCCCGGCATGGCCCCCATGACTACGTAGTATCCCGTTTCCAGCATCAGCTTCCACAGGAATCGCCCAAGAGGCATGATCCTGGATTCCCGCTTCCATCCTTCTATGGACGAAAGAACGACGGCGCACCTTTTCCCGAGAGGGCTATCCGGGTGAGCCTCGGCGTAAAGCCTGAAAGCCTCCTCGTAGGAGCCTGTCTTATGCTCTGCCCTCACCTCCGCCAGCATATCCGCCGTAAATCCGAAGATTTCAGAATGGAGGACGCTTATAAAGGGAACGTCCTGCTTTTTATTGTCGATGACGGAAAGGAGGTTCATGAACACCCCTATTTCCATAGTGTCAAAATATCCTTCGTTGTCGTCGACGTAGGCGTCTATGCCGCAGCGCTTCAATATGCCGTAGTAGACGTCGGCATAGTTTCTCACGCTTCTTAAGAGAATTACTATGTCCCTTCTGCGTATTCTCCTTACCTTTCCCGTCTTTGGATCGAAGTACTCCTTTCCAAGGGCGTCTTTTATGAGGTTTGCCGCCTGAAGCGCCTCCACTTCCACCTTCTTAAGGTCCGCAAGCTCCTCCGGAAGGGCTTTTGTTTCCTCTCCTTCGTCACCGGCGCTGCCGAAATCCACCGCCGTCACATGAGGCTTGTAGCTCAAAGGCCCTGCATATTCGATGCCCGGGTACAGCTCCGCGTCGGCGTCGTATCCTTCCATGGCGCTTCTGAACACTTTGTTTATGCCGTCAAGGATGACCCCTTTGCTCCTGTAGTTTCTGTTAAGGTCAATTTTCACCGAAACGCCGCCTTCGCCGCAGGCCGAATACTCCCGGTACTTTTCCCTGAATATGGACGGCTCGGCAAGTCTGAACCTGTATATGCTCTGCTTTACGTCACCTACCATGAAGAGATTGTTTTCTCTCCTGATTCTACCTATTATCTCCTCCTGAAGGACGTTGGTGTCCTGATATTCGTCTATGAAAATGTGCTCGAACTTTTCCCTGTAAAAGTCCCTGGCGTCGGCGTTTTCCAGTATTTCAAGGCAGTAGTGCTCGATGTCCGTAAAATCCACCAGCTTCTTCTTTTTCTTTATCCTGCGGAAAATTTCGTCGTACTCTCTGACCAGTCCGCCCAGAAATTCTGCAAAAGGTGCAGTCTCGTTCATCTCCCCTGCCTGGATCTCAAGGGACTCGCAGAATATGTTTTCCCTAAGGGCTTTCACCGAGTCCCTGGCTTCCTTAAGGCAGGCTGAAACTTTGTCTTTTACTTCAGCGTATATTTCCTTTTCGTCTTTTTTCGGCGTAAGCCTTGGAAGTCCTATGAGTCCCAGCTTTTCGCCAAAGCCTTCAAAGTCTTCGCTTTCAGCGCATTCAAAAGCTCCGGCAAAATATGCAGTCTGCCCTTCTCTCACTTTGTCAGCAAGCCTGTCGAGGCCTTCGCTTTCGAGAATCTCCACGGCATTTTCGCTCACCTCTGCCGCATTTTTAAGGGTCTCCCGGGCGTACTTCCATACGTATTCCATGAGGCGGGATTTTCCAAGCTCCTTACCTGTCATGGAAAGTTCACCGGTCTTTTCCTCCAGCCACTTCCACGGATAAGGCATTGCCATGAGGCCGTCGTATACGGAGAGTATCATATCCCTGACCCCGTCCATGTTCCGCCCTGAGCTGTACCTGTCCAGAAAGCTGTGAAACTCCGGGCTTCCCTCTTCAAACCTCTTTTCCAGCAGCTCATCCATGGCATCTTCCCTCAGAATGGTGCCTCTGGCTTCGTCGCATATGGAAAAGCCCGGCTCCAGATCCGTCAGATAGAAATACTTTCTCATAACGCTGAGGGCAAAGGAGTGAAATGTGCTTATATTGGCCTGAGGAAGGAGAGCCAGCTGCCTTCTGGCGTATGCAGCCTTTGTCCTGTCCCCGTCCTGTTCCGCGTAAAGAGCCTGCCTAATCTTTTCCTTCATCTCAGAGGCCGCGGCGTTGGTAAAGGTTACTATGAGCATTCTGTCCACAGGCACCCTGTCCTCTATTACCAGCCTCCTTATGCGCTCGACTAAAACCGCAGTCTTTCCGGATCCTGCGGCTGCGGCTACGAGTACGTTGCTGTCTCTCTTTTCTATAGCTTCAAGCTGTCTTTCGCTCCAGTTCATCGGCTCTCTCCGTTCCTGCCCTTTCAGGGCTGTCACAATTGATTATATCAGATATTTTGGTATAATTAAAGACGGGGCGCGTCCCTGGCCCCTTTCAAAGTTTCAGGAAGAAAAGGAGAAGATCTCTCATGGAAATAAAGAAAAGACCTGTAATGCTTATGATTTTAGACGGCTTTGGCCTGAACCCTTCCGATAAGGGCAACGCCATCGCAGCGGCAGATACGCCGCACCTTGATGAAATATTCAGAAGTTATCCCCATACGTCTCTCAAAGCCTGCGGAAAAGCCGTGGGACTTCCCGAGGGGCAGATGGGAAATTCCGAAGTTGGACACCTGAATATAGGCGCGGGCAGAGTGGTGTACCAGGAGCTTTCCAGAATTTCAAACGCCATAGAGGACGGAAGTATTCTGGATAATCCGGCTCTTTCCAAAGCCATGGAAACGGCCTGCGAAAATGAAAGCGCTCTTCACCTTCTCGGCCTTCTTTCGGACGGCGGGGTTCACAGCCACATAGACCACCTGATGGGCCTCATAGACATGGCCGGGCGCAAAGGCGTAAAGACTCTCAGGATTCATGCCTTTTTAGACGGCCGGGACGTTCCGCCCAGATGTGCCGCAAAATACATAGACCAGCTTCAATCGTATTTAGACGATATCCTTGAAAAATACGGCATGGACGGACACATTTCAACGATTTCCGGAAGATACTACGCCATGGACAGGGATAACCGGTTTGAGCGGGTGCAGAAGGCTTACGACGCCATGACAAAGGGTGAAGGTCCTCGCTTTTCTTCAGCATCGGAGGCCCTTGCCGCCGCCTATGACAGGGATGAAAGCGATGAGTTCGTGGTTCCATCCGTAATAGGAGATGACGACCGAACCGTAAGAGACGGCGACGCAATGATAATGTTCAACTTCCGTCCCGACAGAGCAAGGGAGATAACCAGATGTTTTGTGGACGACGATTTTGCAGGCTTTGATAGGAAAGTCCGCCCTGCGGTATCGGCCTACGTCTGCATGACTCAATACGACGCCTCCATGCCTAACGTGTCAGTGGCATTTCCGCCGGAGAAGCTCGAAAACACCTTCGGTGAGTACATATCGTCTCTTGGGCTTAAACAGCTTCGAATCGCGGAAACTGAAAAGTACGCCCACGTCACCTTCTTCTTTAACGGTGGCAGGGAAAAACCTTACGACGGTGAGGACAGGATTCTCGTTCCCTCCCCAAAAGTGGCTACCTACGACATGAAGCCGGAGATGAGCGCATACGAAGTGACAGAAAAAGTCGTCGAGGCCGTTGAATCGTCAAAATACGATGCGATAATCTTAAACTACGCCAACGCCGATATGGTGGGCCACACCGGAGTTTTCGACGCAGCTGTAAAGGCCATCGAAACCCTCGATGTCTGCGTGCCTAAGGTAGTAAAGGCCGTTTTAGAGGCTGGAGGCATCGTCCTTCTCACCGCGGATCACGGCAACGCAGACGTCATGGAAGATGAAGACGGAAACGTGGTAACATCCCACTCCCTTAACGAAGTCCCTCTGGTTCTCATCTCAGAAGAGTCCGGTGAGAATCCGTCAAAGTGGCAGCTGAGAGCCGGCGGCAAACTGGCTGACCTTGCCCCTACCATGCTTAAGCTGATGGAGCTGGACATTCCGAAGGAGATGACAGGGGAGCCGCTGATATAGATTATATAACTGATACAGCTGGCATAGATAATGTGGCTGGCACAGCTGATATAGCTGGCATAGCCGATACAGCCTGTATAGCCGACGCAGGCTGCACAGCCGAAAGGGAATTTTAGACATGAAATACGGTAACTTAGAAGAAAAATCTTATCAGGATATAAACTCTCAAGTAATAGACCGCTGGTGCGAAGATGGCTGGGAATGGGGCGCTCCCATAGACCACGAAACCTTTGTCAGGGCAAAGAATGGAGACTGGAACGTACTCCTCACCCCTACAAAACCCGTACCCAATCGCTGGTTCGGAAACCTTAACGGAAAGCGGGTTCTGGGCCTGGCCTCAGGAGGAGGCCAGCAGATGCCGGTGTTTTCGGCTCTCGGCGCAAAGTGCACGGTCTTCGATTATTCCCGCCTCCAGTGCGAAAGCGACAGACTTGTATCCGAGCGGGAAGGCTACGAAATCGAAATTATTCAGGGCGACATGACAAAGCCTCTGCCCTTTGAAGATGAAACCTTCGACCTGGTCTTCCATCCAGTATCAAACTGCTACATCAGGGAAGTGGAACCGGTTTTCAGAGAAGTTTTCCGGATTCTGAAAAAAGGCGGCAGCTTTCTGGGCGGCTACGACATCGGCATAAACTACGCCTTTGACGAGGACGAAACGAAGCTCTGCCACAGACTTCCCTATGATCCCCTGTCAGACCCGTCACTCATGGAGGAGCTGGCCGCGTGCGACGACGGCGTCCAGTTTTCTCACACCATAGACGAACAGATAGGCGGCCAGCTGAAAGCCGGCTTTACACTGAAGGAAATCTACGGCGACACCAACGGCTCCGGTAACCTCCACGACCATAACGTCACATCCTTCATCGCAACCTGGTGCGTAAAGTAGGTGGTGGCCGGACAGTGGGTGGCGCGAGCGCCTGGCTGACGCAGGCGGTGGCCGCTGGCGCTCATTAGGAAGCCGCCGAGGCTGGCCTGGGGAGTCGCTGAAACTAGCCTGGGTGGGGCGCTAGTGCCTGGCGGAAAATCGCCGGTACTCGTTTTTTAGCTTTTCGAGAGGTTTACGAGTACGAATATACTCGTAAATGCACCCTTCAAACAAAAATCGTAGCACTATATCGACGGTTCATACCGTCAAAGTGCTACGATTTCTTTATTTTGGCTTATAATCCGAGTCTTTTTGTACTCGGCTCTTTCGATTTTTGGCGCGATTACGAGCATCAAGGCTAAATCGGCTCGCGCATCACCGTCAGATTAACGGGGCATCGCAGCCAAATTACGAGCATGCCGCTCAAGAATCCCTTAATACAGCTTTGCGCCTGCCGGGATTGCGTCGTCCACTATGAGCAGGTTCAGCCTTTCCTCATCGCCTTCCTTGTGAACGGCTGAAATCAGCATTCCGCAGGAATCGATTCCCATCATCTTCCTAGGCGGCAGGTTCACTATGGCTATTGCCGTCTTGCCCACAAGGGATTCCGGCTTATAGTATTCGCTGATTCCGCTGAGGATGGTTCTGTCTGTTCCGGAACCGTCGTCAAGGGTGAATTGAAGTAGCTTTTTGCTCTTAGGTACTGCCTTGCAGTCCTTAATCTTAACGGCACGGAAGTCGGACTTGCTGAAAGTGTCGAAATCCACGAAGTCCTCAAACAGCGGCTCTATCACTACCTTTGAATAGTCTGTGGTAGGCTTCAGGGGCTCCGGAATGGCGCTTAACTTCTCTGCGTTTTCACCGCCTTGTGCGTCATCGCCGTCGCCTGCGGCTGAGTCGGAACCCAGCGGTTTCATTGTCGGAAACAGTATTACGTCGCGGATGGACGGAGCGTCTGTTATGAGCATTACCACTCTGTCGATTCCTATTCCAAGACCTCCTGTCGGCGGAAGACCTACTTCCAGTGCGTTTACGAAGTCCATGTCCATAGGATGGGCTTCATCGTCTTCGCCGGATTCCAGCTGCTTCTGCTGGATGGAGAAGCGCTCGTACTGGTCTATAGGGTCGTTGAGCTCGGAAAATGCGTTTCCGATTTCCCAGCCGTTTATGTACGCCTCGAAACGCCTTGTGATTCTCGGATCTTCAGGATCACGCTTTGCGAGAGGGGAAATTTCCACAGGATGTCCCGTTACGAAGACAGGTCCGTCAAGGTAACCCGGAACGTCTTCGCAGAACTCCTCGAACATTTCGGCGATTATCTTGCCGCGGGTCCAACCTGCTACCTCATCCTTATCCATGCCCTTTTCTATAGCTGCGGCTCTGGCCTCCTCGTCGGTGTCTATCTTCGAGAAGTCCACGCCGGTAATCTCCTTTACCGCATCGGCCATGTCGAGGCGTCTCCAAGGAGGAGTCAGGTCAAAGGTCTTGCCCTGATATGTGATTACAGGAGACCCGTTTACCGCGATTGCAGCCTTTGATACGATCTGCTCGGTGACATCCATTACGCTGTCCATATCACCGTAGGCCATGTAGCATTCCATAGATGTAAACTCAGGGTTATGGTTTCTGTCCATTCCCTCGTTTCTGAACATCTTTCCCATCTCGTAAACCCTGTCGAGGCCTCCCACGATGAGCCTCTTAAGGTAGAGCTCGTTGGAAATTCTCAGCTTCATATCCAGGTTTAACGTGTTGTGGTGAGTGTTGAAAGGTCTGGCGTTGGCGCCTCCTGCAATGGTGGTGAGAATAGGGGTGTCCACTTCCAGATATCCGTAATCCTCTTCCAGAACTCTCTTTATCTCCTTTATTATGCGGGCGCGCTTAATGAACGTGTCCCTTACCTCCGGATTCATGATGAGGTCGGTGTAGCGCTGTCTGTACCTTATATCGGTGTCCTTGAGGCCGTGCCACTTGTTGGGGAGAACCTGAAGGGACTTGGAAAGGAGAACCAGCTTATAGACCTGAATTGAAATCTCTCCGGCCTTTGTCTTGAATACGGTTCCTTCCACGCCGATGATGTCGCCTATGTCGTAGGTCTTGAACCAGTCGTATTCTTCGGCTCCTATATCGTCCTTTTTAACTACGCACTGGATTCTGCCCTGCTTGTCCTGAATATCGACGAAGGCCATTTTGCCCATTCTTCTGAAGGCCATGATTCTTCCCGCGCAGGAAACCTCTTCGTCCTCCATGGCGTCGAAATTTTCCTTTATATCCATGCTGTGAGCCGTTACGTTCCAGTTCTCCTGAACGTACGGGTCTCTTCCGGCCTCGCGGAGCTTCTTCAGCTTCTCTCTCCTTATCTGTCTCTGTTCGCTGAGATTTTCTTCGGAAAGGTCTTCCGCCGGGGCGTTTACGCCTAAATTCTTTTCCTGTGTGCTCATTTTAAGTACCACTCCTGTTTATTCCTTGGATATAGCAGTAACCTTGTAGTGAAGGGTTCCGTCCGGAACTGAAATCTCCACAGTTTCGCCGATTTTCTTACCCAGAAGGTTCTTACCTACTTCGGATTCGTTGGAAATCTTTGCAGGCTCTGCAAAAGGGTCCGCCTCGGTGGAGCCTACTATTACAAAGTCCATATTCTCGCCGGAATCAATATCCTCAACGGTAACCCTGAGACCTACGTTTACGTATTCTCCCGTAACTTCGTCCTCGTTGATGATCTTGGCGTTTCTCATCATGGTCTCCAGGCGGTGGATTCTCTCTTCCAGCTCAGCCTGCTCGTTCTTCGCTGCGTCGTACTCGGCGTTTTCGGAAAGGTCTCCGTAGGAAATGGCCTCTTTGAGCCTTTCGGAAACTTCCTTTCTTCTGACGGAAACCAGTTCGTCTCTCTCTGCCTCCAGTTTATCGTACCCTTCCTGGGTTAACAGTATTTCATCTGCCATGTCGGTAAAAACCTCTCCTTTCAAAATGTCTATATATTATATACTATTTCCCTGTTTTATCAAATCTTATTTTTACGCTGGCGCTGCCCGTAAGGTAGAGCATCCCTCCGTAGTTTACGTTAAACTCGAGGATGTCTCCAGGCTTTATGTCCCTTTTCGCATCTTCCACGTCCAGTATGGTGTGGTCGCTGGAGCCGCCTATGACTTCTATTCCCTCGTCCCTTGGGATTATGTTGTCGCTGTCTCCTATGTCGGCCTTTCCTACGGCCACGATGGCGCGCCGTCTGATTCCGCGGTCCTCGTAGACACGTTTTCGGCCAAAAGCGTCAACGCCCACCTCTCCTACAGGGTGAGTCGGTTTCGTCTTCACTTCCACCACTTCAGCCCTGAGGGTGAAAACGTCCGGGTGCATATCGCTTAAATCGTACCCGTAGTATTTTTCAAGGTCGTATGCGTTTAGAATCTGCTCCCCTATGCGCAGGTGATTTATGCCTTCGGGAAGATTGCCGTCGAGAATTCTCATGTAGCTGGAGCTGGCTCCGCCTGAAATTATTTCAAGCTTTCGGCCTATTTTATCTTCGACCTGATGCGCTATTGATACCAGCTCTTCAAGCTTTTCCACCGTTGGCTGGATGGCGCCGTAGCAGCCAAGATTGGTTCCAACGCCTTTAAGCTCCAGATTATGAAGGCCCGTTTCCACTTCGACAGCCGCATCTATAAGCTCGTCTCTGTTCCAGAAACCTTCTCTCAGGTCTCCCAGATCCGCCATGAGGATGACGCCGTGATTCCTGCCTGCAATTCCGGCCTGCCGGTCAAGTTCCCTCAAAACCGTTATCTCGCTGTTAAGGGATATGTCAGCAAGGCGCACGGCTTCGGCGGCCTCGCTTATCATAGGAATCCTTATGAGCATGAGAGGAAGTCCGGTGTTAAGCCTCTTTGCCGTCTCCAGTTGCTCCAGACGGGACGACGCAATCTGCGTCGCCCCGCCCTCAGCAAAGCATTCAATACATTCCGCCAGTCCCGTAGCCCCTTTTACTACTCCCGCCACGCTTACTCCTCTTTCGGCGCAGCGGCTGACGACAGTTCTCACATTCTCTTCAAGGTAATCCAGATTTATCCTTACCTGTGGGAATTCCGCCATCTATTTATGCTCCTCCTTGTTGGAGTCCACGAAGCGCTTTATCTTCTTTGACGTATTCTTCTCGAACTCCTCGGATCTGACGTTAATCTTCTTTACTCTCTTGAAGAGAGGAAGTTCTTCGTTGACCTTGTCGATTTCCTTCCAGAGGAGATCCTTAACCTGCTCGTCGGTGTAGCCTGCTCCCAGAGCTTCCTCCACCTCTTCGGCATCGGTTACTATGGTTGCAACTATGGAGGTGTCGTTGGTTCCCTCTTCGCTTTCGTCTCCCCATACCATGCTCTCGGCTATGTAAGGGATTCTGCTCAGGTAGTACTCTATCTCCTCAGGGAATACGTTCTTTCCGTTTTTGGTTATGATTACGTTCTTCTTCCTTCCCGTGATGTAGACGAAGTTGTCTTCATCCACATATCCCAGGTCTCCGGAGTAGAACCAGCCGTCCTTTAAAACGTCGTTTGTGGCGGCTTCGTTGTTGTAGTAGCCCATCATGACGTTGTCGCCCTTGAAGCAGATTTCTCCCACTCCGTCTTCGTCAGCATCCACGATCTTAACTTCCATTCCCGGAAGGAGGTGGCCTGCCGATGCGTTTCTCATATCCTTTTCAACGTCAGGGTTAAGAGCCGCCATAGGTGAACACTCGGTAAGTCCGTAGCCCTGTACTCCGATGATTCCTATATCGTTGAAGAACTGCAGAATATCCGGATCTATGGCCGCACCGCCGGAAATGATGACTCTCATCCTTCCGCCGAATACGTCCAGAATCTGCTTCGTAAACGGCTTGCTTATGTCGAGTCCCAGCTTCTTCGTCTTTCTGTTTGCCTTGAGAAGTCTTGCAAGAGTCTTATCCTTGCCCTGCTTCTTCACGTTCTTCATTATCTTCTTATACAGGGTTTCTATGAGAGCCGGAACGCCCAAAATCATGGTCGGCTTAACCTCTTCAAGGTTCTGGGTTATATACCTCAAACCTTCGCAGAAGGCTATGGATGCGCCCTTGTAGAGAGGCATCAGGAAGTCGCAGGTGCACTCGTATGTGTGATGTACAGGAAGAACCGAGAAGAATATATCCCAAGGGTTTACCTTAAGAATTGTCGGCGCTGCCATCAGGTTGTATGCAAGATTTGTGTTGGAAAGCATTACACCCTTTGACAGACCCGTAGTTCCCGAAGTGTAAAGGAGTACCGCCATGTCGTCGGCTATGACCTCGGCATCCAGATACTGTCTGTCTCCCAGAGCTACCTGGTTCTTTCCTTCCTCGATGAGTCCCTTCCAGGAGAGAACGTCTCCCTCGTGCTTTTCGGAATCGAAGGATACTACGATTTCAAGATTCGTCTCGCCGCTGTCCCTCATCTCCTTAAAGGTATCCACGAATTTCTTTCCGCATACGACGGCGGAAACTCCTGCATCTGCAACCAGTCCCTTGAGCTCCTTAGGACCCAGCTCCTTATCCAGAGGAACTACAAGACCTACGCCGCCTATAACTGCAAGGTAGGTGGTCTCCCACTGGTAGCATGTTTCGCCTATGATGCTTATGCGCTTTCCTTTAAGACCACGGTTTATGAGGGCCGTTCCCAGACCGTTTACGTCTGCGAGAGCCCGCTTATACGTTATCTCGGTGTAAGACTGTCCTTTTCCGAACTTCTGGCGGAACGCCACGTTGTCTCCGTAAAGCTCCACGCTGGATGTGAACATGTCTCTCACGTCGGTGATAGGCCTGCTCTCCTTATACCTTACGTAAGGGTCGGTGCTTTCCGTTATGTACGTTCTGACAAAATCTTCAGCCCTGCGCCTTTCCGCTGCCTTTATCTCCTGATAGCTCTGAGCCATTATATCTTCCTTTCCTACTGAGCTGTCTCCCTGATTTCCGTATCTCTTTATCTTTCCGGTAGTCGTCTTGTCGAACTCCCTGTCCCTGATGTGGATACGCTTTATGGCCTTGTAAGGAGGCCATTTCTTATTGACCTCTTCTATGTACTTTCTGAAGAAGTGGTAAACATCGCTTCCGCTCATCTCCCCTTCCTTCTCCTTAAGAAGTTCGTAGTTAGGGAAAATGTCGGCGGTGACGATTACGTTTCCTATGTGTTCATCTGCCACGCCGTGAACGAGAACCTCCGAAACCAGTTCGTTTTCGGCGATTACGGCTTCCAGCTCCTCAGGGAATATGTTCTTTCCACCCTTTGTGACTATTACGGTCTTCTTCCTTCCCGTGAGATAAAGGAACCCGTCGTCGTCCATGTAGCCCAGGTCTCCCGTGTAGAGCCAGCCGTCTTTGAGGACTTCGGCAGTAGCTTCTTCATTGTCGTAATATCCCATCATTACGGAAGGCCCGCGGGTTACGACTTCGCCTATTCCGTTTTCGTCAGGGTTATCTATCCTTACCTCTGTTCCAGGCATAGGTCTTCCTACAGATGCGGGTTTGCTGTAGCGATCCTGGTTTACGGCTATGATAGGTGCGTTTTCGCTCATGCCGTAGCCCTGAATCATAGGGAATCCCATGGCCTCAAAGTCTTCTATAACCTTAGGGTCTATGGCCGCTCCACCTGCGATCATCAGCCTCATATCGCATCCGAAGCTGTTGTGAATGGCCTTGAAGAGCTTCTTCATAAGCCTGCGGTTGTTGTAAAGCTTCATCTTTCTGGAAATGTCTATGGCCTTTCTCAGCTTTTCGGCTTCGCCTCTTGCCGCGGCCTGCTTCCACATTCCCTTGTATATCTTCTCAAATACCAGAGGCACGCCCACCAGATAGTTGGCTCCAACCTCCGCCATATTCTTCTGTATGTATCTGATTCCTTCGCATATTGCAAGAGTTCTGCCCTGGTACATGGTGGTCCAGATTGCGCAGTTCATCTCGTATGCGTGGTGGCACGGCAGAATGGAAAGGACTATCTTTCCATCTTCTATGTGTACCAGCTTTGACATATTTTCCACGTTGGCGGCTATGTTTCTGTGAGAGAGCATTACTCCCTTTGACGCTCCCGTAGTTCCCGACGTGAACATCAGCGTCGCCATCTGATCCGGCTCCACTTCGGCATCCAGATACTCTCTGTCTCCCTCTGCCAGAAGCTTTCTTCCTCTTTCGAGGATATCGTCCATGGAGATGGCTCTTTCATCCTTTGCCTTCTTCATGCAGATGAAATGCTCCACGTCGAAACTGTCGTCAAAGACTCCCGCTATGCTCTTTTCGCTTCCCGGAGAGAACACCAGGGCCTTTGCACCGGAGCGCCTTACGAGATTTTTAAGTTCCTCGGCAGGTAGATTTCTGTCAAGAGGAACTATGACGCCTACGCCGCACACTACGGCATAGTAGGTGAGGAGCCAGCGCACGCTGGTCTCTCCTATTACAGCGATTTTCTCTCCCTTAAGTCCCATATCGATGAGCCCCGCTCCCAGAGCATCGATATCCTCCTTCATCTGTCTGTATGTAACAGGAAGGAATTTTCCTGCCTTCTTATCCTTTTCCAGATAGGCCGTCTTATCGGCAAAAAGCTCTGCACTGGACGTGATTATGTCCTTAAGCGTCGCTACTTCCCTTACAGGGTAAAGTACACCGTCAAATTTAACATTGTTCATCTTAAATACCTCTTCTTCAAAAAAGATACGGTCCTTGTCACTAACACAATATTATAGCATTTTCAAGGTTTCTTGTAAAATGGAAACGGAATTAATCCGGAATTTATTTCAAATTTTTATAACAAAAAGTTTACAGCGCCCCTCCTTTTTATTTTACATCGCCGTGCTATACCCCCCCGAAAGTGATGACGAAAATGCAGTGTGTGAAGATAAAAGGAGAAAAAATGCTTGAACTAAAAAATGTAAAAAAATCCTACTACGGTAACGTAATCCTAAGGGACATAAGCTTCTCGGCAGGCGACGGCGAAATAGTGTCCATACTGGGCTCGTCGGGAAGCGGCAAGACCACTCTTTTAAACATAATCCTGGGAATTACGGACTGCGACAAAGGCAGCATATTCTTTGACGGCAAAGACATAACAGACGTATCCATGGAGGACAGAGGCTTTAACATCGTCTTTCAGGACTACGCCTTTTTCCAAACCTTAACGCATATCAGAACATAACCTACGGCCTCAGAAACAAGCCGGACATATCCACAAAGGAAGAAGTCGACGACCTTATAGAGCTTCTGGGGCTTTCCGAACACCTGAACAAGAATATAGAGCAGCTTTCCGGCGGTCAGAAGCAGAGGGTAGCTCTTGCCAGAACTTTGGTGATGAAGCCTAAAATCCTGCTCCTTGACGAGCCTTTAAGCGCCCTTACCGGAGTTATAAAGGAGTCCATCAAGGAAAAGATAAGGACTATCGCAAGGGAGTTCAACCTTACCACCATAATAGTAACCCACGACCCGGAAGAAGCTCTCAGCCCTTCCGACAAGGTCATGATAATAGACAAAGGGAGCATCCTCCAGTATGCGACTCCGGCTGAAATCATTTCCATGCCTAAGACCGAGTTCGTAAGGAACTTCATACTGAGACAGCTGGAGATAAAGCGAAACAACATTCTGGCTCTATTTAACGGCAGCTTTGTCAGAGCGGGAGGCGAGGCTATATATGGCTAGAAATACCTGGTTGAAAACTCATAAAGGCATTGAACTTAAAGTACTGTTCATCGCCCTTGCAATAGTCTTTTCCCTGTTTCTCATTTTGCCCATGTGCGTAATCGCCTGGCAGTCCCTGTCAGAATGCTCATGTGCCATAAAGTAACACTAAGACAGCCAGCCCAACTATTCCATTTTGAAGTATGATGATAGAAAAAATGCTGGTTCTATGATACAATGGAAAAAGTGTTCGGTTAAAAGGTAGTGATGAAATGACGATACAACAGTTGAAATATATTATTGCTGTTGTCGAGAACGGTTCAATTACAGAAGCCGCTAAAAAGCTGTTTATTTCACAGCCAAGTCTCTCAAACTCCATTAAAGATATTGAAAGAGAGGTAGGGATAACCATCTTTATTCGGAGCCGTTCTGGAATTGCATTAACGAAGGAAGGTACAGAATTTGTAGGCTATGCCAGACAGGTAATCCAGCAGATGGAATTATTGGAGGATAAATATATCTCCCACTTGCCCCCAAAAACAAGATTTGGTGTTTCAACGCAACACTACACTTTTACAACAAACGCATTTGTTGAAATGGTAGAGCAGTTTGGACAAGAACGCTTTGAATTATCGTAAAATCCAAGACCTAAAAACCAGCGGTATGCCATATTGACTTCTATTTCTTTGATCGTCTGCCGCATGCTTCTGATACCGTACATGTATTGTATCAGAGGGATTTTAATTAAGGTTACAGGATCAATGCTTGGTCTGCCATTATCGGGACAATACTTATCCTCTACTAAGTCATAAATGAAGTTGAAATCTATGAGACTGTCTATCTTTCTGAGCAGATGATCCTGAGGAACGAGTTGCTCTATGGAAATCATCTGTACCTGGTCGTTTTTCTGTGGGGTTTTCGAGAACATTTTGAAGCCTCCTTATGAATATATTATACCATAAAATGAGGCTTAATCGTTGAAATTTCAATAGATTTTATACTTTCCACATGAGAAAACCCCGGACGAATCGCTCTTGTCGTCTGGGGTTTGTCTACAGTCTGAAGCGAGCATTTTCATGCTCGCGAAGGCCTAAAAATATCGGAAATCCGAGCTTCGAGTCGCTGGAGTCTGGCGCCGATAGCCGCAGCTGCTTGCCTCTTGCAACAGCGTCAACCTCGAATCAAGCCCGGGCCGCGGTGAGTTGGTCCTTAAAGCATTTCCGCCTTCTTCGAAAGTATGGCCTCAACAGCCTGGCATGCCGGGCAGTCGCAGTATTTAGCGCCCGCAGCCTTTATTTCTCTGCCGTGAGCTGCTACTTCAGGAGCCTTTTCTCCGAAGACGCCCTTTCCTGCTTCAGACTCGGCGAAGGCGATAAGTCCGTCAACGGTTACTATGTCATCCTCCAGCTCTGCGATATACTTTTTCGTCTCTTCCTGCTCCTTTTCTGTTCCCACAGCGTCAAGCCATGCCTGAGCTGCTTCCTTTGCCTCCTGTGAGCAGGTAGGAGCTGCTATAAGTTCCTTAGTCTTTTCGGTTACAAAATCCAAAACTTCCTTTTTCATTTCAGTTCACTCTCCTTTGAAATCAAGTTTGAAGCCTTCCGCTACCGTTTATTTTATCACATTCATGTCCCGGCTGCTATCTCTTAATTAGAGGCCGAAGCCTCCTCACAAGGTATGCGGATATGCATATTTTAAGTATATCGGGAATTATGTAAGGAAGGACACACATGGAAAGAACTGCGCCAAGGCCTATGGCTCCGGTGCTCCTCGTATATACCGTAATAAACCACAAAGTCCCCAGTGCGTAGCATATAACAAGTCCCGAACATGCAGCTATGGTGAACTTCACCGTGCTCCTCCGCCAAAATCTCTCTGCTGTCCACATAAAAAGCCCGCTTCCCAGGAATCCTGCTATATACCCTCCGGTAAGCCCCATTATAACTCCCGAGCCTCCTGCAAAACCCGCAAACACGGGGAGTCCCAGGGCGCCTGCAAGTATATATACTGCAATGGCTGCCGTTCCCAGCCTTCCCCCGAGGAGTCCAACTACCATAAACACACCGAAAGTCTGCATTGTAAACGGTACTGCTGTTGGTATTGATATCCATGAGCACACGGCCAGCAGCGCTACCGCCGCTGCAACGTAAGTCATATCCTTTGTTCTGCTTCTTCTTACCGTACTGGTTCCTGTCTTCACTCTGTCCTCTCAATCTTTCCCTGATACTTGAAATCCCGTTTTCGACCTTAAGCTGATTTCCGGCTGAAAACATCGAACGGTTTTTCGATGTTTCACTGAGATTTCGCCTTTTCATCGAATAATTCAGGCTCTCTAATGCGAAAGGAGGCGATTTTTTTCGATGTCAAAGTCTGATATGCTTTATTTCATCGAAAAAGGCTTCGACCTAAAGCAGGAAAATCGCCTCTGACATCGAACCCGCCTATTACGCCAATATCGCGCCTATTACATTAATATCGCCCGCCGCCATAACTTCGTCTGCCGCAAGCTGTCCAGGCTATTTTACCACTAAAAAAGAGGATTGTAAACCATATTTTTATATAGGTTTACAATCCTCAGAGTCCTCCGACGTGCTCTGTATATCCTCTATTTTCGCATTTATGCTATTTCCAGGGCTACTTCCATCATCTGGGTGAACGTGTTCTGTCTTTCTGCCGAAGACAGCTCTTCTCCCGTTACCAGATGGTCTGAAATGGTGCAGATGCAGAGTGCGTTTTTGCCTGCTCTTGCAGCTTCCATGTAAAGTGCTGCTGACTCCATCTCAACTGCGAGGACACCCATCTTCTGCCAGTCTAAAGCTCCGCCTACGTCGTGGTAGAAAACGTCCGATGACAGGAGGTTGCCCACTTTGTACCTTACGCCGTCCATGGCGTCTGCCGCCTTAACAGCCTTTGACAGAAGCTCGTAGGAAGCTGTAGGTGCAAAGGTTCCCGGAAGATCGAACTGGTTCTGGAAGTGAGAATCGGTGCAGGAGCCGATACCGAAAACCAGGTCTCTCACCTTTAAGTCGGTGGAGATAGCTCCGGCGGATCCTACGCGGATTATGTTCTTAACATCGTAAAAGTTGAAGAGCTCGTGGGAATAGATTCCGATGGCAGGCATACCCATGCCGGAAGCCATGACGGAAACCCTTTTGCCTTTGTATGTTCCGGTGTAGCCGTTAACTCCCCTTACGTTATTTACGAGAACAGGATTTTCAAAGAATGTTTCCGCGATGAATTTCGATCTCAGCGGATCTCCCGGCATGAGGACGGTTTCCGCAAAATCGCCTTTCTTCGCTTCAATATGTGGAGTAGGTATCATTGTTAAACATCTCCTTTCTGACAAATAAGGCGCATGCCGCAAAGTGAGCTGCACACGCCTCAGGTTTAACTTATAAATTATTTACGCTTCTGCGTCTTCCTTTGGAGCTTCAGCCTTTGGAGCTTCAGCCTTTGGCGCCTCAGCTGCAGGAGCTTCGGCCTTAGATGCTGCCGCCTTCGCAGGAGCCGCTTTCTTTACGCGCATGTTAAGGATTGCACCGGTAGGACATTCCTTTGCGCACATTCCGCAGTTCTTGCACTTTTCAGGATCGATGTAAGCCAGGTTGTTCTCAACGTGAATAGCATCGAACTTACATGTCTTTTCGCACTTGCCGCAGCCGATGCATCCGTTGGTGCACGCCTTTCTGGTCTCTGCACCCTTTGCATTGGAGTGGCACTGTACCACTACGATGTTCTTCGCAGGGGATACTCTGATGAGCTTGTTAGGGCACGTTCTTGCACATGCTCCGCAGGCTACGCAGCTGTCCCTGTTTACTACGGCTACGCCGTCGCAGATGTGAATTGCATCAAACTCGCAGGCTGCCACGCAGTCTCCCAGTCCGATACATCCGTAAGGGCACTGGTTTACTCCGCCGAAGAACTGTTTTGCAGCAGAGCAAGTCTTCATTCCGGTGTACTCCAGAAGAGACTTTGCAGCTTCGTGAGTTCCGTTACACATAACCACTGCAACTTCCTTTTCGGCAGCCTCGGCAGTTACGCCAAGAACTTCTGCAAGAGCCGCTGCAACGTCAGGACCGCCCGCAGTACATTTGTTGCAAGGAAGAGAATGATCTGCAGCCAGGGCATTGGCATAGTCGTCACATCCTGCATATCCGCATCCTCCGCAGTTTGCGCCCGGAAGCTGTTCTCTCAAGAGAGTGAACGTTTCATCTACAGGTACGAAGAATATCTTGGAAGCGATTGTAAGTATGCCTGCGCATATGAAACCGATAACCACTACGATCAATACAGGTTCTAAAATAGTCACTTAACTCCGCCTCCTTTCTTACTGGAACATTCCGGAGAAGCCCATAAAGCTTACGGAAAGAATTGCTGCAGTTATAAGTGTGATAGGAAGTCCTCTGAACGGAACAGGAACTCCTGCTTCGTTTCCTTCCAGCTTTCCTCTTACGCCTGCCATAAGGATCATAGCCAGCAGGAATCCGAGGCCTGCACCGAAGGCGTTGAAGAGAGCCAGAACGTATCCGTATCCCTCGTCGATGTTGGTGATGCACACACCCAGAACCGTACAGTTGGTGGTAATGAGCGGAAGGTATATACCGAGAGCCTTGTGGAGGGACGGTATGTACTTCTTCAGCATCATCTCTATGAGCTGTACGAGAGCTGCGATTACGAGAATGAATACTACGGTCTGAAGGTATCCTATGTTAAAGCTGTTCAGAATAAGCTGGATAGGCCATGTAACGGCTGTTGCAACTACCATTACGAATACTACGGCAATACCCATACCTATGGCTGAGTCGAGTTTCTTTGATACTCCAAGGAACGGACAGATACCGAGGAACTGAGCGAGCACGTAGTTATTTACCAGTATCATGCTCATTACTGTCGTTATTATTAGCATGCCTTTTCAGCTCCTTTCCCGCATTCTGCGTTTTTGATTTCTTTTCTCTCCGCTCCGCATGCAGATGCAAAAGAGCATCCCTCGCATCCGAAGTCCTTCTTAACCGGCTTGTCTTTTTTGATTACGTTTACGATTGCAACGAGTATTGCAAAGGTGAAGAATCCGCCCGGAGCCAGGTTGAAGATTCCCATTCCCGGAACTACGTTGGTAAGAACCTCAATTCCGAAGAGTGTTCCGGAACCGAAGAACTCTCTGATGAGACCCATGCAGCCCAGTGCAAGGGTAAATCCGATACCCATTCCGATACCGTCGAGAGCGGAATCAACTACGCTGTTCTTGCTTGCGAAGGCTTCTGCTCTTCCCAGGATGATACAGTTTACTACGATAAGCGGAATGTACAGTCCCAAAGATGCGTACAGGGAAGGTACAAACGCCTGCAGTACCATCTGAACCACCGTTACGAATCCTGCGATAACTACGATGTAGCACGGGATTCTTACCTTATCAGGAATGATCTTTCTAAGCATGGAAATAACTATATTGGAACAAATCAGTACCGCCATGGCTGAAACACCCATTCCCATACCGTTTATAGCCGAAGATGATGTTGCCAGAGTAGGACAGGTTCCCAGCACCAGTACCAGTACAGGGTTTTCCTTAATAATACCCTTTGTCAGTATGGCAAGCTTGCTCGTTTTCTTTTCTCCCATTACTGAACACCTCCCATCTGCTGGAACTGCTGAAGAGCACAGTAAACGCCGTAGTGAACCGCATTGGAGGAGATTGTAGCTCCGCTTATGTAGTCAACTTGGCTGTCATCCTTTGCACTGGTGGAGTCGAGGGAAGTGAGTCCCACGTACTGTTTCAGGTGCTCAGGAGTCTGCGCCTTTGTTCCAAGGCCCGGAGTATCCTCGTGAGCCGTTACCTTTACTCCTGTAATTTCTCCGTCAGCGTTTATTCCCACCATCTCTGTGAGAAGTCCGCCGAAGGAACTGGACTGAACTGTCACAACAACGCCTGCGCCGTTGTCAGCCACATAGCAGTCGCTTACGAACACTTTGTCAGGCTCTGCCACGTAAAGCTCTCCGTCGTATTCCGTAAAAGCGTCAGCGTCTGCCAGAAGCTCTGCTCTGTTTGCGTCTGCCGTCTTCTTTTCGTTTTCCACGATAATCGGATTAGCAACTCCATAAGTTGCAGCAAGAGCTGCCGTAACCACCAGACATATAATTACCAGAACCAGTATAGGTGCAACGTATTCTTTGAACGTATTGTTATTTTTCATTTTTCTTTGCACCTCCGTAAGTAATCTTCAGGCACAGGTTATCGATAAGCGGAGTGAGGATGTTCATAAGGAGGATGGAGAAGGATACACCTTCAGGATAATTTCCCCAAAGCCTTATAACCATCGTGATGAATCCGCATCCGATACCCATGATAACCTTTCCAAGCGGCATAATCGGTGAAGTTACGTAGTCGGTAGCCATGAAGAATGCTCCGAGCATAACTCCGCCTGCGCAGATGTGGAACACCGCCATGTGAAGTGCGGAATAATCTCCGCCTACTATTGCATAGTAGATGAACGCGATGACGAACACGGTTCCGATGAAGCATGCCGGGATTATAGGTGAAATTATCTTCTTCCAGATGAGGAACAGCCCGCCTATGATGAGGGCTATAGCGCTCACCTCACCCATGGATCCTCCGATGAAGCCCAGGAACATCTCAGTGTTGGACGGAAGCTCTCCGCCGCCTTCCTTCAGGATTCCCAGAGGAGTAGCGCTGGTAGCTGCGTCAATTGTGGACATGGAAGGCGTAGGCCATGTGGTCATCTGAGTTGCGAAGGAAATGAAGAGAACAATTCTGGCAGTGATTGCCGGATTAGCAAAGTTCTTTCCTATTCCTCCGAAGAGCTGCTTAACGATTACGATTGCAACGAAGCAGCCTATAACTGCCATCCAGTAAGGGAAATTGGAAGGCACATTGAACGCTATGAGAGTACCTGTAACTGCGGCACTGAGATCGCCTACAGTCTGAGGTCTGTGCAGGAGCTTATTGTAAGCCCACTCGAAGAACATGCTTGCTGCAATGCACACGGCAGTGAGAACGATTACGTTCGCACCGAACACATATATACTTACTGCGAAGGAAGGAACCAGCGCAATGAGCACCATGAGCATGGTCTTCTGAGTATCCAGGTTGGTCACCAGATGCGGTGCCGAGGATACCGCCAAATTGCTGTAATACTTCTTATTATCCATTATTTTACTCCGGCCTCCTTTACAACAGCTTTTCCAAGCTTGTTAATAAAGCTCAGAGGTCTTCTTGCAGGACAGACGAAAGAGCAGCTTCCGCATTCCATGCACTGCATTACCTGAAGCCTGCTGAGTTCTTCAGCATCTCTCTTCTCATAAGCTGCAGCAAGAGCAGTAGGAAGAAGGTTGAAAGGACATGCCTTATGACATCTTCCGCAGTTGATGCAGGCAGTCTCTTCCGGAATGTATGCCTTTTCTCCCGAGAAAGCCAGTATGGCGTTGTTATTCTTTACGATAGGCATTTCATCGGAGAATATGGCTCTTCCCATCATAGGTCCGCCCATGAGAATCTTCTTAGGTTCTGCCTTGTATCCTCCGCAGAACTCGATGATGTCGTGAATCTGAGTTCCGATAGGAGCTATGATGTTCTTAGGATTTGCAACGGCGTCTCCATCGATGGTCATTCTCTTCTTTATCAGAGGAACTCCATCCCTGAAGTACTGGCCGACAAAAGCTACAGATGTCACGTTGGAGAGTATTACTCCCAGATCCGCAGGGAGAACTCCGGCAGCCATGTGCTGTCCCGTAATCTCATAAACCAGGACACGCTCAGCTCCCTTAGGATATCTGTCCTGAAGGGTGAATGTGTGGAAGTTGGTGAGACCCTGCTCAGCGAACATCTTATCGAACTTTTCGATGGCGTCAGGCTTATTTGCTTCTATTCCGATGTAAGCCGTGTCCAGTCCGATGTACTTCATGATGAGCTTCATGCCGTCGATTATGTCCTGAGTATCCTCAAGCATTCCCCTGTGGTCAGAGGTTATGAACGGCTCACACTCTGCTCCGTTTACGATGAGAGTGTGCACATCGTCGATGTTCTTCGGATCGTACTTGATGTGAGTTGGGAAGGATGCGCCGCCTAAGCCCACAAGACCGCTTTCTCTTATGGCTTTTACAAAGCCTGCATGATCTTCAGGCATCACCGGAGGTTTAACATCTTCGCATAATTCCTGTTTTTTGTCAGTTTCGATAACTACGAGAGTATCGTTTCCTGCTACAGCGTTACGCTGAGTCTCGATACCGACCACGGTACCCGATACGCTCGAATGAATTGGCGCACTTACGAAAGCATCTGTATTGCCGATAAGCTGTCCGACTTTCACGGTATCGCCCTTTGCAACCAGCGGCTTGCATGGCGCACCGATGTGCTGCGACATTGAAATCTTGACGATATCAGGTATCGGCATGACTTCAGTTTCGCAGCCGGCCGTGTTCTTATAGTGTCCGGCATCGATACTGTGTAAATGCTTAGCACTTGAGCTCATATCTGAAACCTTCCTTTCTAAAAAATTGTCATATAATCATACGGAATATATTATACTACACTCCTTTTCAAAAAGCATTATGAATTTGACATATTTTTCACTAATCCTTCACAGATGGGGGCTTTGGGAACTTTGAGGAGCTTTGGGGTCTGCGCCTTGGCTGCGCGTTTTGCACGCTTTGGAGGCTGCGCTCTGCTGCACGTTTTGACGGCTTTGACAAAAGCTGCTTAACCCCGTGATTCATCAAGGCAGAATTTGCCGAAACAAAGCCCCGCATAAGAAAAGGTCAAGGACTATGACCGCATATGCCGGCAGTTTCCTTGACCTTATTCCTCTGATTCAGTTAAAACGTAAAATTTTGCCTTGACCAAAAGCCCCAGTCAGCACCCTTTGTCAAATCCCGGTGACGAAGCCCGCCCGGTCGCATCAGCTCTGCCTGAGCTTAAGCCGGTCGCCGAAAAGTGACACGAAGGAACCTGCGAGGAGTATCCCGATTCCTATGATCATGTTGAAAGGAATGACCTCGTGAAGAACCGCAAGAGCGAAAACCGGCGCCAGTATCGGCTTAAAGAAGAACACCAGGTTGACAGTCTGCGCCTTCACCTTCTCCATGGCGATAAAGTAGCAGGCGTAGCCCACTCCGGTGACGCCGATTCCCACGTACAGAACCACCAGGATGTTGTCCATGGAAAAGCCCGTCAGAAGAGGTATGCTGCTGAAAGTGTCCAGGCCTGCATCCTTAAGAAATTCGCTTATCGCAGGAATTCTCGTTATGAAGACCATTATTACCATTTCCACGCTTGCGCAGAGAAAGCTGAAGCACGTCGTCACGACGCCGCCGAACTTTGCAGAATCCCTTTTCCCAAGGACCCCGTAAAGGGCGAAGGCCACTGTTGCGAGAATCGTAAGAATCACTCCCGTAACGGAAAGTTTCGTGTTCCACGGCTGGATTATGACTACGATTCCTATGATTTCAAGGGCGATGGCCCAGATATTCTTCCTCTCCACAGCCTCGCTCAGGAAAAGCCCCGCAAATATGGTCACGAACAGGGGATTGCAGCTGAATATGATGGCTACAACCGACGCCTCGGTATAAGTTATGGCAAGCTGGTACAGGTTCATGCTCAGGAACACCCCGACAAATCCCAGGAAAGCAAACTTCCCCAGATACCTCGGGGTAATTGCAAGCCTCTTCTTCCTCAAAGTGTTCAGCGCAAAGGGAAACAGCACCAGCCCGCCGATAAAGAACCTTATCAGCGTCATCTGCACAGGGTTGAAATCCCCCGCCACCAGTTTCAGCACAGTCTCCATGGAGCTGAACAGCACCGTAGTGACAGCTATGCACGCATAGCCCGTCATCTGATTTTTTCTATCTTCCATATTCGTCCTCCCGTACGAAAATCAGTACCCCATCTAACGCGCCCGGTTGTTAGGCGCACCGAGTACTATTTTAGCAGCCTGGCGACAGGTGTCAAGCTTCATCACCCGCCGAGCTCGGATTTCAATCACGCCGCCGAACATCCGCCGAGCTCGGATTTCGTGTTTTTCTGGGAGTTCACGAGTACGAAAGTGCTACTATTTTTGCGCAAATGCTGCTGTCAGTACCACGCACAGCCCGGTTTTACTTGCGTGCGTGGTACTATTTCATATCGGAGCCGGTGAATCCGAGTCTTCCTGTGCTCGTATTTTTCTATTTTGGACAAAATCCGAGCATCGCGAGCCATTCCTCGAGCAGCGCGGTAAATCGGGCACCAAGCAGCGGCAAATCCGATGTGAATAAAGCGATATAGAGCAGGGGACTTCTGCCTGCGCAGCTGTGCCCACACCGGCTCGCCCGCCATATCGCAGAAAGGCTCCCGGAACGCGATGTTCCGGGAGCCCTGGCTGGTCAATCTTTAATCTTTAACTCTAATTTTTAACTGTGACTATCTTTCGATAACCATTGCGGTTCCCATTCCGCCGCCGATGCAGAGAGTTGCAAGGCCGTACTTGGTCTCAGGTCTCTTCATCATCTCATAGATGAGGGAAATGAGGATTCTTGCTCCGGATGCTCCGATTGGGTGTCCGAGAGCGATTGCTCCGCCGTTTACGTTAAGCTTGGATGCGTCAAATCCCAGTTCCTTGCCTACTGCTACGGACTGAGCTGCAAATGCTTCGTTAGCTTCGATAAGGTCCATGTCGTCGATGGTCAGGCCTGCCTTTTCCAGAGCCTTCTTGGAGGATGGAACTGGTCCGATACCCATGATTTTAGGATCTACGCCTGCGGAAGCATAGCTCTTGATGGTGCAGAGCGGCTTGATTCCAAGCTCGTCAGCCTTTTCCTTGCTCATTACTACGAGAGCTGCGCCGGCATCGTTGATTCCGGAAGCGTTAGCTGCTGTAACCATTCCGTCCTTCTTGAATGCAGGCTTCAGCTTAGCCATCTTCTCGATGGTGGATCCAAACTTAGGATGCTCGTCTGTATCGAATACGATTGGATCGCCCTTTCTCTGAGGAACTTCAACAGGAACGATTTCGTCCTTGAACTTGCCTGCCTTGATAGCAGCTTCTGCCTTCTGCTGTGATGCGAGAGCAAACTCGTCCAGCTCTTCTCTGGTCAGTCCCCACTGCTCAGCGATGTTCTCAGCGGTGATTCCCATGTGGTAGTTGTTGAATGCTTCCCAGAGACCGTCGTTTACCATGGTGTCAACCATAGGAACGTTGTTCATTCTGGCTCCCCATCTTGCGGACGGCATGATGTATCCTGCAGCGGACATGTTCTCAGCTCCGCCTGCTACGATGATATCTGCGTCTCCTGCCTTGATGATCTGAGCTGCAAGCTCTACAGCTCTCAGTCCGGAACCGCAAACCTTATTAATAGTCATTGTAGGAACTTCCTTCGGAATGCCTGCATCCAGAGACATCTGTCTGGAAACGTTCTGTCCAAGTCCGCCCTGGAGAACGCATCCCATGATAACTTCATCGATCATCTCAGGCTTTATTCCTGCTCTCTCGATGGCTGCCTTGATGGATACGGCTCCCAGAGTTCTGGTCGGAACGTTCTTCAGGCTTCCGCCAAAACTGCCGATCGGTGTTCTGGCTGCTCCTACGATTACTACTTCTCTCATTGATTTACCTCCTTACATACGCCGCCGCCGCGGCACACTAACTAAGCGATGAGAACTATATCTCACGGGCTTTGCGGCTTCCTTCCTCTTTCCGCATTCTTCCCGAAGACTGACTTTGATAATTTTTTCACAGTCTTGCTACGTCTATTCTACTATATCTTAAACAAAAAAGCAACATGAATATTTTTCTTCCATGTGGTCTGGTCTGAGGGCCTCTTTTGCCTGTCTGAGATTCTCAAGCCCCATGTCTTCTTCACGGTTGACGTAGACTATTTCCTCAGGAAGACTCAGGCAGAATTCCCTGGCTACCAGCTGGTAAAGACCTCTGTAGTCGTCGGAGGCTTTCTCAAAGTGGGCTACCGCCGTATCCTTCCAGAGCCTTTCTCCTATGGAAAAGGCTTTCATCTTGCCGTCTATGTAGATTCCCACGGAGTATACGTCGTCGTCCTCCACAAAGGCCATGACTTCCTCGATGGCGGCAGCCTCCATCCTTAGGCTTTCCTCTTCGTCCTCGCCGTAATCTCTGGCCGCCTGTATTTCGGCGGTGAGCGCCAGAACGTCTTCCATATCACCGGTTTTCAGAGGCCTTGCCTCGTAGGAGTACGTCTTTAAAAAGTAGTTTAAATGATTTTTCTTTTTGTGTAAAGCCCTGCCGCTTAAGGTTATGAGTTTTTCCTTCAGATAAACGTATTCGTCGGCATTTCTGTTGTGGGTAAACTCCACCTGGCCCGGAAAAGCCTCCTCCAGGAACTTTCTCATGTGTCCCGGCACTAGAATCATTCTGAAAGGAATCTTCCTCTCGTCAAAGCGCCTCTTCATCTCCAGAACGGCAGCCCTCAGCTTTTCCGGTTCATAGGTTCCATCCTTTGTGAGAGGCATGGAAACTATGGCGCTGGGTTCGCCTATTATGCAGTCGGCTCCCGCAATGCACATGTATCCTTCGATAACTTCCCAGCACAGGCACTGGGTGGTTCTCCATATGTAGTTTGCCAGGAAGGTATATCCGGCGCCCCGGTAATCGAAGCCCCTGAAATACTCCTGCATCAGCTTTTTATCTTCTTCAGTCAGCGTGTCGAAATTTCGACTGAAAATATTCATATTCTAAAACTCCAATCCTTTATTACATCAAAACCTGCGGATGCCGTAAGATCAAATCCCAGAGGCGTTACCGTCGCATATCCTTCGCTTACCGCCGCAATATCGACAGTCAGAGGATCGTATTTCGACGTGTCTATCTGATCGCCTTCGACCCTGTAAAAGCCTTCTCCCGTTTTAACGAACCTGTCCTCGTAAAACTTGGGGCCAAGGCCCGTCACCCTTACGCCTTTAAGCTCATCTTCAGGGATATCGGGAGTGTTTATGCTGATAATCATAGATGGGGGAAGGCCATTCATCACGTTTTCCACCGCGCTCATGGCTATTTTGCATGCTCCGTCAAAATGTGTTGCCTCGTGGCTGTCCACGGAAACGGCCATTGCGTGAATCCCGTTTATGGCAGCTTCAAGAGCCGCTCCTACGGTTCCAGAATATATGGTATCCTTTCCAAGATTCGCGCCCATGTTTACTCCAGACAGAACCATGTCTATTTCCGCGCCTTCTTCCCTGCACAGCTGAATTCCAAGTCTGGTACAGTCCGCAGGAGTTCCTTCCGCGCTCCAGGCTTTGTCGGCAAATGGAACGTGCTCCTCCTTTACCGCAACTTCCCTTCCCAGGGTTATGGCCTGGCTCTTTGCGCTCTGCTGTCTGTCCGGGGCGCAGACAAAGACTCTGCCTTTTTCGGCTGCAGCCTTTGCCAGAGCGCGAAGCCCCGGCGAGTTTATTCCATCGTCATTTACAAGCAAAAAATTCATCAGTCTCCCATTACCTTTCCTATGGAATCGTATATGACCAGATCCGCCCTGTCGTCGTAAGGCGTCTTCGTCTTGTTTATGAGAACCAGGTTCTTTCCTCTAAAGTAGTTTATGAGGCCTGCGGCCGGGTACACAGCCAGGCTGGTTCCGCCTATTATCATGGTGTCGGCCCGGGATATGGCGTTTACGGCTCCAGAAATCACGTTTTCGTCAAGCATTTCACCGTAGAGCACCACGTCAGGCTTTATCCTGCCGCCGCAGCTGCAGTAAGGCACTCTGTGGTCGCAATTCTTTTCGGCCATGATATAGTCCAGATCGTAGAACTTTCCGCACTTTTCGCAGTAATTTCTCAGCACGCTGCCGTGAAGCTCGTAAACCTTTTCGCTTCCGGCCTTCTGGTGAAGTCCGTCTATGTTCTGGGTCACTACGGCGATAAGCTTTCCTTCCTTTTCCATCCGCGCAAGGGCAAGGTGGGCCGCGTTTGGCTCAGCTTCCGTGTGCACCAGGTTTTCCTTATAGTAGCGGAAGAAAAGCTCCGGGTGCCTGTAATAGAAGTCCGACGACAAAATGGTCTCGGGAGCGTATCCGTAAACCTGCTGCGCGTGATAGAGACCCGATTCCGATCTGAAGTCGGGAATTCCGCTTTCGGTGGACACGCCTGCGCCGCCGAAGAAGACGACGGAGCTGCTTTCGTCCAGTATTTTCTTAAGGTCTGCGTTCATAAAACTTTCACCTCTTTTGCAGAAAGACCTCTGCTTACGAGAGGCCTTTACATATGCTAAGTATTAAACTTACGTTATCAGCCGCACTTTGAGAATCCGCAGTTTCTGCATATCACGCATCCGCCTTCATGTTCAACGACGCTGCCGCACTCGGGGCATACGTGGATCTCTCCCGCCGTTGCCGGTTCCTCAGCAGGCGCTATCTTCTCCTTCTTCACTTTGAAGGCTTCGGGTGCAGGGGACATTTCCTGTCCCTTTTCCTTTGACTCGTCTATGAGCTTTGATACCTTCATTATAACCTTGGCTATGGCGTCAGGGCAGGAAGTGCAGCTCATACCCTGCTGTCTTATGGTGGAAGGGCATCTGATACCCTTAAGCTGGTCGTAAACTTCGTTTACGGATATGCCGCTTCTCAGAGCCACCGATACCAGTCTTGCAGTGGCTTCGCTCTGGCTCGGGCAGCCGCCTGCCTTTCCTGTGCTGGTGAATACCTCGCAGATGCCGTTTTCGTCGTAGTTAGTGGTAACGTAGAGGCTTCCGCATCCGATCTTCATCTTCTCGGTGAACCCTCTGGTAACTGCCGGGCGAGGTCTCGGCTCTATATGTCCGTATCCGGCAGCTGCTGTTCCGGCTGCCGGCGCTGCGCCACCTTCTCTGTTTACGGCTCCGATATTTAGAACCTGCTCCTCACGGCTTCCGTCTCTATATATGGTAACGCCTTTGCAGCCGTCCTTATATGCTCTGATATATACCTCCCTTACGTCGCCTCTGGTGGCTTCCTTAGGGAAGTTTACAGTCTTTGACACGGCGTTGTCCGTGTGACGCTGGAAAGCAGCCTGCATCTTCACGTGAGCCTCAGGCTTGATGTCGTGGGCGCATACGAACACCCTTCTCACAGCAGGCGGAATCTCCTCGCAGTGAGCGACGGTTCCTTCGCTTACTATCTTCTTGAGAAGGTCGTCGTTGTAAAGACCCAGCTCCTGAAGCTTTTCGGCAAGTACAGGATTTGCCTCGGTCATCTCCGTGTTATCCATTATGTTTCTTATGAAAGCATAGGCGAACACCGGCTCCACTCCGGAGGAACATCCTGCGATGATGGAAAGTGTCCCCGTAGGAGCGATGGTGGTTATGGTGGCGTTTCTCACAGGCTCGCCGTCCTTAAGGGTGCTCACCTCAAAGAGCGGGAACGCTCCTCTCTTTGAAGCAAGGGTGGCGCTTGCGGCATGGCCGGTATTGTTTATAAAGCCCATAACCTTGTCTGCCAGCTCTACAGCCTCGTCGGAATCGTAAGGAATTCCCATGAGAAGGAGGGCATCCGCCCATCCCATTACGCCCAGACCTATCTTTCTGGAAGCTCTGGTAGTCTCCGCAATCTTTTCCAGCGGGTAGTTGTTGGCGTCGATTACATTATCCAGGAAGTGAACTGCTTTTCTTACGGTCTCCTCCAGAAGCACGAAGTCAAATTCGTATCCCGTAAGGGTCTTTCTCAGCATCTTCACCAGGTTTATGGAGCCCAGGTTGCAGCTTTCGTAAGGAAGGAGAGGCTGCTCTCCGCAAGGATTGGTGCTCTCTATTTCGCCCACCGTCGGAGTAACGTTATCACGGTTCAGCCTGTCAAGGAATATGATTCCCGGCTCGCCGTTCTTCCACGCGTGGTCTACTATCATGTCAAAGACCTTCACTGCGCTTTCGTGGCCCACCACCTGCTTAGTCTTAGGGTCTATGAGATCGTAGTCGCTTTCGTTTTCAACGGCCTCCATAAATGCTTCCGTAAGGCCTACGCTTATGTTGAAGTTGGTGATTTCCTTATTATCTGCCTTGCAGTTTATGAATTCTATAATATCGGGATGGTCGACTCTCAGCACGCCCATGTTGGCGCCTCTTCTGGTTCCCCCCTGCTTCACGGCTTCGGTAGCGGAGTTGAAAACCTTCATAAAGCTTACCGGGCCGCTGGCAACTCCCCCTGTGGATCTTACGGCCGAGCCGCTCTGGCGAAGTCTGGAAAATGAAAATCCCGTTCCGCCTCCGGATTTATGGATGAGGGCGGCGTTCTTCACCGAATCGAAAATTCCCTCCATGCTGTCCTCTACAGGAAGGACAAAACATGCGGAAAGCTGTCCAAGGGTTCTTCCTGCGTTCATAAGGGTCGGCGAGTTAGGGAGAAATCTCAGCTCAGTCATAAGCTCAAAGAATTCATCGCTCACTTCCTTAGTGTTCGCTGTATTGTCATATTTTGCATCAACAGCCGCGATGGTGTCCGCAACGCGCCTGAACATCTCTTCTACGGTTTCAACTACATTGCCCTCTTCATCCTTTGCCAGATACCTCTTTTCCAGCACGGTCAGGGCGTTTTTGCCGATTTCGCTGATTGCCATTATATCCCTCCTGTATACATCATGTATTAATCACTCGTCAATTATATCACTATATATAGTGGTTTTGCAACGAGTTTCTTCTTCCTTTATTATCCAGTATATATCGGCATTTCCAGCTCGCCAAATCGCCCTTATCAGAGGCAATTATCAAAGGGTTACCTTCTTATTCTCAAGCCATTCCCGCACCGTATTTTCATCTATTACGGGAACTCCCAGCTCTCTGGCCTTTTTGTTCTTGCCGGAGGTGGAGGTTACGTCGTTGTTTATGAGGTAGCTGGTCTTTGAGCTTACGGAGCCTGACACCTTTCCTCCGGCCTTTTCTATTTCCGCCTTCAGAGCATCTCTGTTAGGGTAGAAGTTAAGGGAGCCCGTTATTACGAAGGTAAGGCCGCTGAAAAAGTCTTCTTTCTCTTCTTCTGTCTCATCCAGATTTACCAGCTCTTCCACGTCCCTTACCTCTGCGGCTTTTGCAGGGTCTGCGAAAAACTTCACGTATCCGTCAGCCAGAATATCTCCTATTCCTTCTATTTCCATAAGCTCTTCCTTTGTAAGAGCCGTCATCTTCGCCCACTTTCTTCCGCAGGCCGAAGCGATGGTCTTTGCGTTGGCAACGCCTATACCCGGAATCCCCAGGGCGTACAGAAGCCTTTCCGGCGTGGTGTTTTTGGCCTTTTCAACGGAAGATACGAGGTTCGCAAAGGACTTCTCGCCGAAGCCTTCCATTTCAACTATGGCGTCCCGGTGATCCTCTATTTTAAGGATGTCAGCCGGTTCCTTCACCAGGCCCTTTCCTATGAGTTTTTCTATGGTAGCCTCGGACAGCCCCTCTATGTTCATGGCGTCCCTTGAGACAAAGAGTGTAAACCTCTTTATCTGCTTCGCAAGGCACGAAGGGTTTTCGCACCAGAGGGTTTTTACGCCGTTATCATCCTTTATCCGGGTCTTCTCGCCGCAGACAGGACAGCTTTCAGGAGGCTCCGCGCTTCCGCTCTTCGTCAGGTTTTCCGCAATCTGAGGGATTATCATGTTGGCCTTATATACGGTTATGCGGTCGCCGATTCCCAGAGCCAAGTCCTCCATTATGCTCACGTTGTGAACGGAAGCCCTAGTCACGGTGGTCCCTTCCAGCTCCACCGGGTCGAATATGGCTACAGGATTTATGAGCCCAGTTCTCGATGCGCTCCACTCTATCTCCCTTAAGACCGTTTCCGCCGTCTGATCCGCCCATTTAAAGGCTATGGAATCTCTCGGCGCTTTGGCGGTAGTTCCCAGGCTCTGGCCGTATACTATGTCGTCAAAGGTGAGCACCAGGCCGTCTGACGGCACCGGGTTGGTTTCAACGGCTCTTTCAAAATCTTCAACGGCGCCGATAACGGTTTCTCCGTTTACTGCCTTCCACATGACGGTCTCAAAGCCCTGGGAGGAAAGCCATTCCATCTGTTCCCGCCTTCTGGCAAATTCCACGCCTTCTGCTCTTACCAAAGTGAAGGCGTAAAACCTTACGTGGCGGGCTGCCGTTATACTGCTGTCAAGCTGCCTAACAGAACCGCTGCACAGGTTTCTCGGGTTCTTGTACTTGGCGTCGGCGTCGGGTATTTCTTCGTTTATTCTCTCAAACTCGTCGTAGGTTATTACGGCCTCGCCTCTGAGAACCAGCGCGCCTCTGTAAGAAATTCTGACTGGCAGGTTCACAAAAGTCTTTGCGTTGGCGGTTATGACTTCTCCTACCTCGCCGTTACCGCGGGTTACAGCCTTTGTCAGAGCGCCCCCCTCATAGGTAAGAACCACGGTAAGACCGTCAAGCTTCCACGAAAGCAGCCCTTCCTTATCTCCCAGCCAGTCGCGAAGCTCCTCCCGGCTCTTAGTCTTATCCAGAGAAAGCATCCTGGACGGATGGGTTTCCTTTGGAAGCTCGCTTACCACTTCGTAACCCACCCGCTGGGTCGGGCTTCCCGCCAGGATAATTCCGGTTTCCCTTTCCAGAGCCTCCAGCCTGTCGTAAAGAGAATCGTATTCGTAGTTTGTCATAATCTCTTCGGCGTCAGCGTAATATGCCTTCGAGGCTTCGTTCAGCTTTTCTATAAGCTCTTCCATAGCCTTTCGTACATCTTTTTCCATCTAGTCCACCTTTCTTATAGGCGCCATGCCCTTGGCAAGCTTTTTCTGCCCAACGGAATCGAAAATCACCGTAACGGTATTCTGGTCCTGATCTATTACCATACCTCTTCCGAACTTGCTGTGCTCCACCGTATCTCCCGGTTCGTAGGATTCTCCCGCGCTTCTTCCTGCTTCTCTCACCCGGGATTTAGTATCGCTTATAGACGATGCAAGAGTGTTTCCGGGACTTCCAGCCATCACATGAGCTCTTGCTCTAGCCGATTCTGCGGCCATCTTCTGGTAAGGATTGAAATAGTCGTTTTCCCTTACGGCATACCCGTCTACAGAGCCCGTATCCACTCCCGGACCGGAGGTTCCCTTTCCCTTCGGATTATATACCCCGTCTCCTTCTACGAGCTTCGGATCCAGCTCTCTCAGAAACTGGGATTCTCTGGTCCAGTCGCTTCTTCCGTAAAGGGTTCTCACCGATGCGCTTGAAAGTATCAGCCTTTCCTTTGCTCTGGTCATGCCCACGTAGCAGAGCCTCCGTTCTTCCTCCATTCCCGCAGGGGAGTCAAAAGCTCTGTGGCCCGGAAACAGGCCGTCCTCCATCCCCGGAAGGAATACCACCGGAAACTCCAGACCCTTGGCGCTGTGCATAGTCATCAGGGTTACGGAATCCGCATTTTCGTCCATATTATCAACGTCCGCCATGAGAGCCATGTTCTCCATGAACTCCTCTATGTCCGGATTCTTCCTTTCCCTTTCGGCTTCCGCCTCATAATCGTAAATAGCCGATTTGAATTCCATCAGGTTCTCCACTCTGGCTTCGTCCTCGGGAGCTTCCGATTTTTCCAGAGCCTCCATATAGCCGGTGCGAACCAGAAGCTGATCGTATATATCGGACACGGTCATGTTCTGCCTTTCCGCCCGGCAGTTAGCTATGCACTCAGCCATTTCGATTATGCTGTATCTGGCCTTTGACGGCAGGGTGGCCTGAACCTCGGCGTCGAGGAGAGCATCCATCATGCTCTTTCCCTTCACTATGGCAAAGGCTGAAAGCTTTTCCACAGACTTTGCGCCCATGCCCCGCTTAGGCTCGTTTATAATCCGCCTCAGGGAAAGGTCGTCCCTTGGATTTACCACCAGCCTCATGTAGGCCAGCATGTCCTTTATCTCTTTTCTGTCGTAATACCTCAGACCCGAAAGAACCCGGTAAGGGGTTCCCGTCCTTGCAAATATCTCCTCGAAAGGCCTGGACTGGGCGTTGGTTCTGTAAAGGATGGCAAAATCCCTGTAGCTTCTGCCGTCCGTCTTCAGAAGCTCTATTTCCTTTGCCACAAAATACGCCTCGTCCTTTTCCGTATCGGCCCTGTAATACGTTATCTTATGTCCTGCCTCTTTTTCCGTCCAGAGCTTCTTTGACTTCCTGCCTCTGTTGTTTTCTATGACGGAGTGGGCAGCCGCCAGGATGTTTCCGCACGACCTGTAGTTCTGCTCCAGCTTTATGACCCTGGCTTCCGGAAAGTCCTTTTCAAAATCCAGGATGTTTCTTATATCGGCTCCTCTCCACTCGTATATGCACTGGTCGTCGTCTCCCACGACGCAAAGGTTATGATGGGCAGCCGCCAGGAACTTTATAAGCCTGTACTGAATGTGGTTGGTGTCCTGATACTCGTCCACCATTATGTATCTGAACCTGTTCTGGTACTTTGAAAGCGTCGCCTTATCCTGTTCAAAGAGCTTCACCGCATTGAGAAGCAGGTCGTCAAAGTCCATGGCGTTGTTAGATCTGAGGTTTTTCTCGTACTCAGTGTAAAGGGTGTAGATTACCTTGGTCTTGTAGTTCACCTCTGTGCACTCCCTGTAATCCTCCGGCGACATCTCCTTTTCCTTGCAGTCGCTTATTACGGAAAGGACGTAGGCAGGGGAGAACTCCTTGTCGTTTACATTAATATCCTTTATGATTCTCTTCATCAGAGTTTTCTGATCCGACGGGTCGTATATGACAAAATTTCTGTCGAAACCTAAGACGTCACCGTGCATTCTGAGAAGCCTCAGGCACATGGCGTGAAAGGTCATTATCCACATGTCCCGTCCGGCAGGCGCCCCCGTGATTTCCTCCACCCTGCTTCTCATTTCCGCCGCAGCCTTGTTTGTAAAGGTGACTGCGAGAATGTTATAGGGGCTTACCCCCTGCTCCAGAAGATATGCGATTCTTCCCGTCATGGTGCTGGTCTTTCCGGAACCGGCACCTGCAAGTATGAGAAGAGGCCCTTCCGTACACGTAACCGCCTCTCTCTGTCTGTCGTTATATCTGTTAAGGTCTAAATGACTCATTTTATTCCTCCTGACTTTCTCCACCGGAAGTATATTTTATCATAAACCGGCGCCGTTTAATACCGGATTAATCTCTTCTTTTCACGTTGCCCGCTCTCCTTTTGCAATTACGGGCGGGCCTGCACAGGTGATAGACCTGCGCAGGCGGCAAGCCCGCATAAACTAAAAGCTGCCGCAGGTTCTCTTCCCGCTGCAGCAGCTGATTTTGCACGATTTTGTCTTTACTCTATGAAATGCCTGCACCTTGCAAGCTCTCCCGGGGTCGAGGCGGTGTATGAAACAGTGTAATCATCGACAACCTTCACACCAGGAAACCACGACGCCGACCTTGCTCTCTGGAAATCCTTGTAGCAGAGAGTCATTGTATATTCCTCTTCCAGCTTTCGCGGAGCAGGCAGCGGCTTTGACAGCACTTCGTCCGCGGCGGCCTCTATCTCTGCGATTACCGTCTCGGGATGTCTGTTCCACGTTGCGTTTCCGATACCTCTCTTAGTCGCTACGGTTTTAATTCCCGGATACTCTGCCCCGGCGCTTTGGCAGATTCCCTCGTCGCCCGCTATGAGAAGGGAAGGCACTCCCAGCTCGTCGGCAACCTGAGAATTTATGGTAAACTCGGAAGCGTACCTGCCGTTTATCTTTACCCAGTTATAGAGGTAGTCCTCGCTGGTGTGCTTCAGCGGGCTGGTGCTCGTCCACGCTCCCGAATGGTATCCTATGTATATGGCTCCGTCAAAACTCTCATCCAGACCGCCCATCATTCCCATAGGGCTGTTCATCCAGCCGCGGATTAGCTCCACTCCTTCTGGAAGGAGATTGTGATCTATGTTCATGGCGTCCTCATGGCCGTCCTTTACGACCACCTGGTATCCGTTCTTTATGGCCGCCCGGCAGACAGCCGCAACTTCAAGCGACATCTGACGGCAGGCCTCTTCGTAGCCCTTTCCGCCATATCTGGTGGCGTCCCAGCTGGTGATTCCGCTTACTCCTTCAATATCTGCGCTTATAAATATTTTCATGACCTTTCACCTTTCTTTCCCAAACGTCTGATTCATTTTACCTTCATCATGAACTTATAAACCCACGGCCTTAATTTTATCACTGTTAAGGCGCCTTTGCAACGATTCTTGCTTTTACTTCAGCCTGTTATGTTGTAGAATATTCGTGATATAGTGTTGCAGAATTCACACTTTCAGGAGCCAGAGATGAAAAAAGTTATAATGATTTTCAGCACAAGTGAAAATACCGGTGCTATCCAATACCTGCACCATCAGCTTGAAAACGTCTTTGAATCGGAGATCGAAATAGAGGACGTTTTTCTCGACTCGCTCAGTAAAAGTCAGAAGCTGGAAGCTGATGCATACCTCATCGTGTCGGAGGATATCTTGCAGCTTCTCAAGAACAACATATCCGACTACTCCAAAATCCTCATAGTTCGCAGATCCATAAACAAAAACTATCTCGCGGACGTGGAGAGGATCTCCGATGGTGAGACTGTTCTGGTGGTGAACGATTCCGTCGTATCGTCGCTGCAGGCCATGTATAATCTCTACGAGCTAGGCTTTGGAAACCTGAATCTGGTTCCCTTTGACGAGACAAAACCTGCATCCATCTACGACGGAATACCAGTTGCAGTAACGCCTAACGAGGAGCATCTGGTACCGGAAGGCATAGAGCGCATAATAAATATAGGGTACAGGGAAATATCCTTTGATACCCTTCTTCACCTTGCACAGCTTTTGGGCCTTGAAAACAGCCGCACATATAAAAATCTCATTCTCAACTCCAAGACCGTAACGGATTCAGGCTCCCTGCTCTACACGAAATACCTCCAGGAGCTCCTTAAGACACAGGCTCTAAGCAGAACTGCTTCCGAAGGCAATCAGGCCATAGTGCTGTGCAGCCTGGGAAATCAGATCATATACATGAACCCCAAGGCCGAAGAACTCATAAGCCCTCAGAGCGCAGGTCGAAATATCGAGACGATACTGACTTTCTCTGCCGGGGCCAAAGGCGATTACATGCAAACAGAGGTTGAAATTTCAGGAGATTTATATTCCGTCGACAAATCGCCTATAAAGCTGATGAGCGAGACCATCGGCTTTTCATACACCCTTTCGCCGTACAGGGAGAAATCCGAGACGAGCAAAAACGGCATGTTCGCCAAGTACACCTTCAACGATATAGTGCACAGATCCGAAAAGATGGATCTGCTGATAAACATGGCAAAGGATATTTCAAAGACCGACTACACCGTATCTATAACGGGAGAAAGCGGTACAGGCAAGGAGATGTTTGCCCAGTCCATTCACAATTATTCTCTGAGAAAAGATAAACCCTTTGTCGCCATAAACTGCGCTGCCCTTACGGATTCCCTCCTCGACAGCGAACTCTTCGGGTATGAGAAAGGTTCCTTTACAGGCGCCGATGCACACGGTAAAATCGGCCTGTTTGAACAGGCTCACGGCGGAACTATATTTTTGGACGAAATCGGCGATATTTCCTCCCACATGCAGCTGAGACTTCTGCGAGCCCTCCAGGAAAAGCAGATTATGAGAGTAGGCGGAACGCGGCTTATAAATGTAGATGTACGCGTAATCGCCGCGACAAATAAGAACCTGGAGGAAGAAGTTCTCAAAGGCAATTTCAGAGATGATCTGTTCTACAGGCTGAACGTCATACCTCTTCACGTTCCTCCTCTCAGAGAGCGCAAAGAAGATGTCCTACCCCTTTTCAGGTATTTCGTCGGCGACAAGTTCGCAGACCTTACGGAGGCAGAAAAAAGTCAGCTCACGGCAAGCTCCTGGCCAGGAAACGTAAGAGAGCTGGAAAATGTGGCCACGTATTACTGCGCCCTGTCGAGATTGCCGGTTACTGCGCCCTGTCGAGATTGCCGGATCTGTCAAAAAACAGTACCGATAATCTTACCTTTCATCCTGACATTGCCGGGCCTGCGGCTGTACCTACCGAAGATGAACTAAAGGTATGCATACTCGATATTGTCTCCGTTAACAGCCTGCCTTATCGCGGTATAGGAAGGGCGGCCATTTTGAAGCACCTGAGGGGTCTATCCATTCATATAGGCGAGGGCAAACTCAGAGAAATGCTGCAGGAACTTTTTTCAGCAGGGCTTATCGACATTCATAAAGGCCGAACCGGCTCAGTCATCACCGATGCCGGCCGTGAGTATCTTCAAATACACGCTGACATAACTTCCGAATATCCGAGGAGGACCGAATTTTAAAATCGGTCCTCCTCATCAGTGCTCCTATGTTCCTATCCTATGAAATATCTGCATCGTGATAATTCCATGGGAGTTTTTGCCTCGTAAGATACGGTAAAATCATCTATACGTTTTACCCCGGGAAACCATTCTGCTGATGCAGCTTTCTGAAATTCCTTGTAGCAAAGAGTCATCGTATAACTTTCCTTCAGCTTCCGCGGCATAGGAAGCGGCCTGGACAGTACTTCCTCCACTCTAGCTTCTATCTCCGCTATTACGTCGTCAGGATGCCTGTTCCATGTCGCATTTCCAATGCCTCTCTTTGCCGCTACGGTAACTATTCCAGGGTATTCCTCTGCTGCGGCCTTACATGCACCTTCATCTCCCGAAATAAGCAGAGAAGGAACTCCCAGCTGATCAGCTACCTGCGAATTTATCGTGAACTCGGATGCATAGCTGTCGTTAATCTTAAACCAGTTATATACGTAATCTTCACAGGTGTGCTTAAGCGGACTGCCTGTCGTCCAGGCGCCGGAATGATACCCTATATATATTATGCCGTCAAAAGATTCATCAAGACCGCCAAGCATCGACATGGGATTATTCATCCATCCTCGTATGAGTTCCACTCCATTAGGCAGCAGGTTATGGTCTATATTCATGGCATCCTCATGGCCATCTTTTACGACCACACTGCATCCGCACCTTAAGGCCGCCCTGCAGGCTGCTGCCGTTTCAAGGGACATCTGCCTGCATGCCTCCTCATATCCTTTTCCTCCATATCTGGTAGCGTCCCAGCTCGTTATTCCGCTGACACCTTCTATATCCGAACTTATAAATATCTTCATCTCTCGCCCTTCCTACAGCATGTTATAGCAAGCTACCTGGTGATCGTTGCCTATGTCCTTAAGAGGCGGCATTGCAGCTGCACATTCCTCCGTCGCATATCGGCACCTGGTTCTGAAAGGGCATCCGCTCGGCGGATTCATAGGAGAAGGAACGTCTCCCTCGAGTAATATCCTCTTGCTCGTCGCCGCCTTTCTCGGATCGGCAACGGGCGCCGCTGACATGAGAGACTGAGTATATGGATGTTTCTTGTTCTCAAACAGCTCTGCCACATCCGCAACCTCTACAAGATGTCCCAGGTACATTACACCAACCCGGTGTGAAATGTGGCGTACCATGGAAAGGTCGTGAGATATGAAGAGATAAGTCAGTCCCATTTCTTCCTGGAACTCCTCCAAAATGTTTACGACCTGGGCCTGTATGGATACATCGAGAGCTGAAATCGGCTCGTCGCATACTATAAACTTCGGTCTCAGTGCCAGCGCCCGGGCAATTCCGATACGCTGCCTCTGTCCGCCTGAAAACTCGTGAGGATACCTGTTTATATGGTCGTCCTTAAGTCCTACCATGTGAACCAGTTCTCTCACCCGCTCATCCCTTTCTTCTTTGGAAGACACGAGATTCTGCACGCTGAGAGGAGCTCCTATAATCTCGTTTACCGTTTGCCTCGGATTAAGGGAGGAATACGGATCCTGAAATATCATCTGCATATCCTTGCGGTACGGAGCAAACTCCTTTTCGCTGAGATCCGTTATATCCTTTCCGTCAAATATAATCTTACCACCTGTTGGCTTGTACAGCTTCAGAATCGTTCTTCCTACGGTAGTCTTTCCGCAGCCGGATTCTCCTACCAGCCCGAATGTAGTTCCTTCCGGTATGGAAAATGAAACGTCGTCGACCGCCTTCAGCGTCTGTCTGCTCTTTTTTCCAAAGCCCTTTCCGGCTATGGAAAAATACATCTTAAGTCCCTGTACTTCTACTAAAGGTTTCTTATCTTCCACGTTAAACCTCCTTATTCCTTGCCGCTGCCTGCGGGTGAAGCAGCCAGCAAGCGGCACGATGTCCCTCGGATACCGTCGTAAGCTCGGCCGGCGCCATGTTGCATATCTTCATCGCGTACTGACAGCGAGCTGCAAAAGGACAGCCCTTAGGCGGATTCATAAGATCCGGCGGACTTCCGGGAATCGGTTTAAGCTTCTGCTTCTCATATACGCCATCCTCAAGCTCGGCATCCCTAGGAACAGATTCAAGAAGTCCTTTAGTGTACGGATGTTTTGTCTCATAGAATATCTGATCCAGAGAACCTTCCTCCATTACGAGACCGCCATACATAACGACAACTCTCGTACATACCTGAGCTATTACGCCTAAGTCATGAGTTATAAGGATTACTGAAGTGGAGAACCTCTCTTTAAGATCCTGCATCAGTTCCATGATCTGAGCCTGAATGGTAACATCCAGCGCCGTGGTAGGCTCATCGGCTATGAGTATCTTAGGGTCGCAGCACATTGCTATGGCTATCATCACCCTTTGTCTCATACCGCCGCTCATCTCGTGAGGATACTGGTTTATTCTCTTCTCAGGTTCATTAATTCCGACGATTCGAAGCATTTCTATTGCCTTCTCCTTCGCCTCTTTCTTTTTCAGCTTCTGATGAAGCTTAAGAGGCTCCATCAACTGAGTTCCAACGGTATAAAGAGGATTAAGGGACGTCATCGGATCCTGGAATATCATGCCGATTTCGTTACCGCGCAGCTTCTTCATAGCTTTCTCGTTTTCAGCGAGAAGATCCTTGCCGTTAAATTCAAGCTTATCTGCGCGTACTGCTGCATTATCCGCAAGAAGGCGCATAATCGACAGCATCGTTACGCTCTTTCCACATCCCGACTCGCCTACGATTCCCAGGAATTCACCGGAATCCACATGAAGGTCGATACCCCGTACCGCCTGCACGATTCCCGTTCCGGTGGCAAAGTTGGTCTGCAGATTTTTTACTTCCAAAAGATGTTCTGACATAATTCCTACCTCTTATCTCTTCAATCGCGGATCCAGTGCATCGCGAAGTCCGTCGCCTATAAAGTTTAGCGCAAACATGGTCAGGCAGATAGCGAGTGCCGGGAAGAGCATCAAATGCGGATACATACCCATAGTCGCCATACCGTCGTTGGCCAAAGTTCCCCAGCTTGCAACCGGTACGGCAATTCCGATACCGATGAAGCTTAAGAATGCCTCGTCAAATATTGCAGACGGAATGAGAAGCATTACTGTAACTATTATAGGTCCCATACTGTTAGGAATCAGATGCCGCAACAGTATCTGGAACCTTGTCTCTCCAACCACCTTGGCTGCCATAGCGTAATCCTGATTCTTTATGGTAAGAATCTGTCCTCTCGTCTGTCTTGCAGGGTTCAACCAGTACGTCATACATATTGCAATAAGTATGCTCGTCATCTTTGCACCCATGAACATGATGAGAAGGATGCTGTATAAAAGGGACGGAACAGAAGCGAACACATCCACAAAACGCATCATCAGCATGTCCACCTTGCCTCCGAAGAAGCCGGAAATTCCTCCGAACAGAACGCCTACTACAAGGCTTACTATTGCGGTGACAACACCTATGGTAAGGCTGATTCGTGCTCCGTAAGCTATTCTTACGAGAAGGTCACGTCCGAACATATCCGTACCTAAAGGATGCTCGGTATTCGGTGTCTGGTAAATGGCCGAATAGTCCTGCTGGTCATAGGTATACGGACTGAACATAGGGACAAAAATTGCAACCAGCACCATAAATATCAGGAAAATTATTCCTATTACTGCAAGCTTGTCGCTCTTCATCTTCAGGTAAGCATTGCGCCAATAGGATATACTCGGCCGGTTTATCACGTCCGTCAGCTTCTCCTCTTCCGGAAGCGGATCGAAAAGCTCTGCCGGAATATCCATATCCTTCATGGTGTATGCCGGAGCAGGAGTCTCCGGAAACATATTTATCTTTTTCCTCATAGCTCCCACCTCATTCCTCATACCTTACGCGCGGATCTATCAGTGCGTAGGCAATATCGACTATAAGCGTGCATATCATTATAAAGATACCGAAGAATATGGTCATGCCCATTATCATCGTGTAATCTCTGTCGCTTACGGAATTTACGAAGTATCTTCCTATGCCGGGAACCATGAATATACGCTCTATGGCGAAGCTTCCCGTAGTCAGGTTGGCTACCAGAGGACCGAGGTAAGTCACAACAGGAACCACCGCATTTCTCATACCGTGCTTTCCTATTACCATAAATTCCGGAAGGCCTTTTGATCTGGCCGTTCTGATATAATCCTGCTGCACTACTTCCATCATCGAAGATCTTGTCAGTCGCGTTATATTGGCTATAGGGGACATACACAGGCAAACTACCGGAAGTATGTAGTTTACGGCCTGCCCCCAGCCATGAGATGGCAAGATGGAAAACTCCATACAAAATACGTACATCAGCAGCATGGCTATTACAAACGTCGGTATGGATATGCCTATCGTCGCCAGGGTCATGGAAGCCATGTCCGCAATGCCTCCCCGCTTAAGCGCTGCAATTACGCCTAACGGAATTCCTATGGCAAGGGAAACTACGATAGCCCAAAGTCCAATCTGGGCCGAAGCAGGAAAACTGCTTGCAATAAGTTCGTTTACTGTATAATTAGTCTTCTTCATGGACATTCCCAAATCGCCCTGAAGAAGGTCTGTCATATAATTAAAATACTGTTCATATACAGGAAGATTCAGTCCGTAGTGTGCTTCTATGGCTTCCCTGACTTCAGGGTTCAGGTTTTTCTGATCGCCTGCACTGAAAGGACTTCCCGGAACAGCATGCATAAGGAAAAACGTAATTGTGATAAGCAGAATCATCGATACTGCCGCAATCAGTATACGCTTTATTATATATTTCAGCATCTGTACTTCCTCTTTCGTGAATCTTCTCTGCAACAGAAGTTTACCATAAGGTAAACTTCTGCCGCATACATCATTTGATTCTTTCGGGAGAATTTGCCTCAGATTACAAATCCCGAATAAGACTTTGTCGCCTGTTATTCAACGATATCCGCATACTGGAAGAATACGTGTCCTATGTAATTCTTCAGTACTCCTTCAACTCCCGGTCTTACAAGCATCGTATCGGTGTAGAATGTTACCGGCATAGCCGGTATCTCTTCTGCCAGAATCTTTTCACCTTCTACGAAGTTTTCCATTCTCTTTTCATTATCGGTTTCCCTGTAATTTTCCTGCATCAGCGCATCATATGCCTTTGAAGGTTCAGTGTTTGCCCAGCGAGCATCTTTCAGAGATCCGTCAGGATTCATTTCACGACGCTCTTCCCACAGGAACAGGTTCGTGCTAGGGTCGTTATAATCACCGGTCCAACCATCATCTGCTATATCCCAGTCGTCTGTTTCGAATACATCCCAGTAGGTGGATGGCTCATAGGACGTAATCTCAACGTTGATTCCTATCTCGCCCCACATGGACTGCAGTCCCTGTGCACGATTAAGGGCTTCTTCAGTGTTCTGGCATACGTATCTCAGGGTCGGAAGTCCTTCTCCGTCAGGATATCCTGCCTCTGCCAAAAGTTCCTTTGCGGTTTCCACATCGTAGCCCGTCATATCTCCGGCCTTGTCACGATACTGATCATCACCCCAGAGTATGCCGTAAGGAACCCATCCTGTTGCAGGGTGATCCAGCTTTCCGAGAAGAGTAATCAGTGTCTCTCTGTCAAGTGCCAGGGAAAGTGCCTGACGTACGCGATTGTCCGTAACGTTAGCGGTATTTACTGTCAGATAGTTAACGCCAATTCTGTCTGCATTAACCAGCTCGTCGCTGTCCTTATACGTATCGATAGCTTCTGCATTCAGATTATCGGAAACGTCGATTTCTCCGTTTTCATAGGAAGCAAGCTCTACTGAAGGCTCATCCAGAAATACGAATTCAACCTGGTCGATCTTTACGTTGTCTGCGTCATAGTAGTTAGGGTTTTTCTCAAGCACAACGTTAACCTGATCGTTGAGCTCTATCATTCTGAAAGGACCGTTTCCTACGTATGTTTCAGCAGTCTTTGTCCACTCAGGATTCTCGTTTACTATATGCATCGGCAGAGCCACGTAAGTGCAGGCGATGTCGAGGAAGTATGTGCACGGATTTTCAAGGGTAATCTCAAGAGTCTGATCGTCGAGAGCCTTGTATCCTACATCTTCCCATTCACACTCACCTGCGATGTACTCGCTGATACCCTTAACGTATTCTTCGAGAGTCGTCTGCTGAGCCATAGTCTCAGGTGCGCAGTAATACTTCATCGTCTCTTCCCAGTCGTGGGCGGTCATTTCCGTGCCATCCGAGAACTTTGCGTCATCACGGATGTGGAATGTCCAGACAAGTCCGTCCTCACTGGTCGTGTACTCATCTGCCCAGCCCATCTCCGTTGTTCCATCTTCAGCAACGCGGGTAAGTCCGGTGAAGATGTTGTATTTCAGAACGCTGTATTTTGCGAAACGGCTGCCTTCTACGTATTCAAGAGATTCCGGCTGTCCTCCATTAGCGTAGACAATCTTCTTAATATCTCCTTCGCTGCTCGAGTCGCCACCGTCTCCGCCACATCCTGCAAGGCATGTCAGAATCATGACACCACATAACAAACTAGCTAATAACTTCTTCTTCATTTCTTCCTCCTTTCACTCTGTTCTGAAGCGGTCTTGATGTACCTCCACTTTTCAGATTCAAAGCTTCCAACATCGCACATTACCCGTTCATCTTTTTAATGATACTGAATATTCTACGATGATATCACCATATGACATAAGCAACAAACATGCCATATACACGTTCTTAGGAAGATAGTGTTGTAAGTCCGCCATAAACTTGAAGTGATTTTTTTGTGCTGATTTAGTAAATGCAGACTTTACAGAATTTTTTCACGCCGCGGATCTGCGTTAATTAAAAAAATACGCCCACCTAATATAAGGCAGGCGTATTCTCAATATTCTTTCCTTATAATTGGATTTATACATATAAATCCAATTAATTCCACTTTATTTTTCCTATTCAGGCACCTTCTCCCCTACAGCTTCATGCAAACGTCCCAGGCGTTCCAGATAACCGTCCGCAGATTTCCTACGGCGTTTGCATCGCCGATTACGTGAACGTGAGCGCTCTTCTGCGCAAGAGGTGCAGGTGTATATCCTACGGACAGAATCGTGCTGTCACAAGGAATTTCCGTCAGCTTGCCGTTTTTGTCCTCGACTACGACGGACTTTTCCTTTATTTCGCACACGGATGTCTCAAGGTGTACAGGCACGTGGTAAGCGTTGAAGTAGTCTCTCAGGTAGCTGGAGTTTGCAAGGCATACGCCCTTTACGGCTATGAGGTCGTTTTTCATCTCGACGATAGTCGGCTTCTTTCCGTGCAGATAAAGATCGTATGCGATTTCGCAACCCGTAAGTCCTCCGCCGATTATTACGACGTTTTCTCCGACTTCCTTTTCTCCCAGCAGGAACTCGGTGGCTTCGATAGCGTACTCTGCTCCGTCCACAGGAAGCTTGCGAGGCACTGCGCCTGTGGCAACGATGACCTCGTCTGCACCAAGAGCGTTTACATCCTTAACTTCCGTCTCAAGCTTTATCTCTATAGGATATTTCTTAATCTCTCTCAGATACCACGCTATGAGGTCTCTATCCTTTTCCTTGTAGCTCGGCGCTGCGGCTGCGATGAACACTCCGCCCAGGTGATCGCTCTTCTCGTAGAGGGTAACCTTGTGACCGCGCTTTGCACATACGATGGCGGCCTCCATGCCTCCGATACCTCCGCCGATTACGGCTATGTTCTTAGAATTTGAGGCAGGCTCCAGGTGGTACTTGTCCGTCTGCATGGTCTCCGGGTTCAGAGCGCAGCGGGCGATGTGGCAGGCATCGTAAAACGGCTGTCCGTTGGCGATACCTTTGTAGTGAGTCATGTTAAAGCATGCATTGTGGCAGCATATACACGGCCTTATATCTTCCAGACGGTTTTCTATGAGCTTCGTCACCCACTCTCCGTCTGCCAGGAACTGACGGGCGATTCCCACGGCGTCTATTCTTCCCTCGGCTACAGCCTTTGCTCCAACGTCAGGCTCCATCCTTCCCGCGCAAACCACAGGAATATCCACAAACTTCTTTATATGTGCCACGTCCTCCAGGTTGCAGTTCTGCGGCATGTACTGAGGCGGGTGAGCCCAGTACCACGAATCGTACGTTCCGTTGTCGGCATTGAGCATGTCGTAACCTGCGTCCTGCAGGTATTTTGCGGCCTTTTCGCTTTCCTCCATGTCGCGGCCGATTTCCTCGTACTCTTCGCCCGGAACGGCGCCTACGCAGAAATCCTTAACCTTGGAGACTACCGAATACCTCATGGAAACCGGGTAGTCCTGACCGCAGAGTCCCTTTATCCTCTTTACGATCTCAACGGCAAAGCGGTATCTGTTCTCAAAGGATCCGCCGTACTCGTCATCCCGGTGATTGGTGTAGTGGAGGGTGAACTGGTCGAGAAGGTATCCTTCGTGAACGGCGTGAACTTCCACTCCGTCTACTCCGGCCTCCTTGCAAAGGAGTGCAGTCTTTGCAAAACCATCGATTATCTCCTCGATTTCCTTTTTCGTCATCTGGCGGCACGTAACCTTGTCGGACCATCGTGACGGCAGAACGCTCGGGCTTGCCGACTGGTACTGAACGTCGATTATAGGCTTGGCCAAAGTCCGCAGAATCGGGTTGTTGTGAACGGGCACCAGATTATCGGTTATGGCCCAGGATCTTCCCATGCCGGCTGTAATCTGGACAAAAAGTTTAGCTCCGGTCTTGTGAATTTCCTTCATGAAAGGCTTCAGCTCTTCAAACATTTTCTTATTCTGCCAGAGCCAGCGCCCTCCGATGGTGTCCTTTATCGGAGCGATTCCCGGAATTATCAGGCCCACGTTGTTTTTCGCCCTTTCCAGGAAGAAGTTTGCCGCTTCCTTATCAAAGTGGTTTCTCTCCATCCATCCGAACAGGGACGTGCCTCCCATAGGGCACAGAACTATTCTGTTCTTTATTTCTACGTTTCCGATTTTCCACGGCGTAAACAAAGGTTCATATTTAGGATCCAATTCAGACATAAGGTCATCTCCTCTCGCAAAACAGAGTTCTTTTCATATCCATATTATATGTTCGTAATAATCAAAAAACAAGACTGTAGTCCAATTTTTCTTCGTAAAATTTCAATGCAGGTTTTTTGCCGGAATTGGAAAAGAGCAGGCTGACGAGACCTGCTCTTTACGGAAAAAGAATGAAAAGCTTTTTGTCTCCACAACTATTAAAAAGAGCTGTGGGAACGCCCACAGCCCGTATTTGCTGCATCTGTTTCGCATAAACGGTTCACCGCCGCCTATACAAATAGCATTTTATGCAGGTCTCCTGGCTCACGGTCTATAGCCTCGCTCTCCTTCCCGGTTTCCCAGTGGATGCATATGAGCTTCGGCAGGCCGATTACAGTGGCGGGACCGCGCAGGATTCACACCTGCTTCCCTCTTAGCCTCTCCCCACCACACCGCAGTATGCACAACATGTAGTGGCTCAAGGAACATAAAACTTTATTAAGCTACAACGACATTATATCGCGCCCTGGTAAATGCGTCAACAGGTAAAATCAAATTTCTGCATTTTTCATCAGCGCAAAGCCTGCCGGTGGCTATGATTAGCTTCGGTGCGATGACAACCCGCGCCATGACCCCGGTACAATGCCCCCGGTACTCGGATTTTCCCCAAAATACCGAACTCACGAGTACAAAAATACTCGGAATCGGGCCGATTTATCGCTATTCCTACCACTGCAACCGGTTATTTAAGGTCTGTCGTGGTACTCTTCGGCTGATTTCTACAGATATACGAGTATTTACGTGCTACTGGTCTGCGATTTTAGCCTGCAAAACGAGCATCGCCCGGGCAATCAGCCTGAAAATCCGCTCAGTACCAGCCCACGCCTACTGCCCGGGCCGCCGGTACCTGCTTATTATCTTCTCGGCGGCCTTTATTCCGTCGCAGGCGGCGCTGACTATGCCGCCGGCATAGCCAGCGCCCTCGCCGCAAGGCCGTAAACCTGCTATGGAGCTTTCCATATCTTCGCCTCGCTCGATTCTGACCGGAGACGAGCTTCGGCTCTCCACGGCTGTCAGCACGGCTTCGTCTGCGTCGAAGCCTTTTAGTTTTCTGCCCAGGTGAGGCATAGCCTCTCTGATAGCTTCCACTGCAAAGTCCGGAATGGATTCAGTTACAGGGACGGCGCCGGGGGCGCCGTCCCTGAATTCCTTCCAGGTGGTTTTTGGCGCTCTGTTTTCCGCTCCGCCTCCGTTTCTGAAAGCAGCCTGCTCCCATTTCCTCTGAAATGCAACTCCCGCCAGGACGTCTTCCGAACCGAAATCTTCCGGGCGCACATCCACCAGAAGCGCGCTGTTTGCCGTGCCACTGTCGCGTCTGCTTTCGCTCATGCCGTTTGTGACGACGCCTCCGGCTTCAGATGCGGCCATCACCACTTTGCCGCCGGGACACATGCAGAAGGTGTACACTCCCCGTCCCGATTCAGTTCGCCATGAAATTTTGTAGTCGGCAGGGGGAAGACCCGGAACCTGTCCTCCGTGGTCTGCATACCCTCTGCTCAGCCTTCCGTACTGAGCCATGTCTATGACATCCTGCGGATGCTCTATCCTCACTCCTATGGAGAAGGGTTTCTGTTTCATGGAAACTCCGCAGTTTTTCAACATCTCAAACGTGTCTCTGGCGCTATGGCCTATACCGAGGATAAGCTCAGATGCCGGTATATGCTCCGTAACCGGTTCCGCTCCGGGCTGGGTCCCCGTGTCGGCCGGTTTCCCTTCAGTCTGTGCATGCGTGCAGGCTGATTCTTCTCCAGACCGGCCTGGCCCGCCGGCCGGTTTTCCGCTTCTACCACTTGCCGCAGGTTTTTCCACCTTTATTCCTGTAAGCCTACCGTCTGAGATTTCTAAAGCAGAAAGCTTTGTCTGAAACCTTACTTCGCCGCCGAGACGAATTATCTTCTTCCTTATATTCTTCACCACCGTGCGAAGGATGTCGGTGCCAACGTGAGGTTTTGCAAGGTAGAGGATGTCTGCCGGAGCTCCTGCTTCCACCAGCTCCTCCAGCACTTTTTTTATCCTCACATCCTTTATTCCCGTAGTCAGCTTTCCGTCGGAAAACGTTCCTGCGCCTCCTTCGCCGAACTGAACGTTGGATTCCGTGTTTAAAATTCCGTTATCCCAGAAAGCTTTCACGTCCTCCGTCCTGGAGTCTGCATCCTTACCCCGCTCTATGACAATGGGCCTGTATCCTGCCTCGGCAAGGATCAGGGCAGCAAACATTCCGCAGGGCCCGAAGCCTGCTATTACGGGCCTTTCGGCAAGTTCTTCACTTCCAGGTTCCGCAGGGTGATATGACTCGTCACCGGGAACCTCAAGACCCCCTCTTCCGCCGCATTTGAGCCTTGCCTGCTCCTTCGGCTTCTTCCTGTAAACCGCCTCGAAGTCAAGGGTATAGACGAAGCAGATGTCATCCCTGTTCCTTGCGTCTATGGATTTTCGCACTATCTTAAGTTCTGTAATAACTATGTCCCGGCGACCGAGCTTTTTAAGGATTTTCTCCTTCAGGCGGCTCTCCGGTTCATCTGTTCTAAGCTTTATCTGTTGAATTCTGTACATTCCGCTCTCCTGCCATAGCTTTCGCCGCTTTTATCCCCGTTATCCACGCATGATTGAGATTGAATCCTCCGCAGGGGCCGTCGTAGTCCACGACCTCTCCGGCAAAGTAAAGACCGGGAACTACTTTCGATTCCATGGTAACTTCATCTATTTCCGCTAAATCGACGCCTCCCCGGGTTACCTGTGCCGTATCCCAGCCTTTTGGCATCTTTGGAACGAACTTCATGGCCTTAAGCCGGGCTGCTGCTTCTTTTGCTGAAGGATAATCTTCTGTTATGTAACGGGCCAGTTTTTCCTTTACCACTGAATTTAACGCAGCCTCTTTCGTCAGGCCGCGAGTCGCCTGACTTTCGAGGAAATCTCTTGCATGCTCTTCCGTATATTCAGGAAGAAAGTCCAGGTATATCTCATATCTTTCAAAGCTTTCCGAAAGCTTCTTTCCCTTTTCCGGTTTCAGAAAACGGGACATATTGAATACGCATATGCCGGAAAGGCTGTCCTTTGTGAACTGCACCTCTCCGTACTCCTTAAAGACTAGTCTTCCCCTGTCGCAAAGGGATATTCTGGCCTTTTCCCTGACTCCGGCAACGGAAGAAATATCTTCTCTCACCTCTACCGCCGTAAGTACGGGAACGGGAGAATTTACCCGGTGACCGAGCTTTCGCGCCAGCACGTATCCATCTCCTGTAGTTCCAAGCTTCGGAAAGGACTTTCCTCCGGCAGAAAGAAGAACCTTATCCGCAGACAGAAACCGGATTTCCTTTCTGCCGTCCACTAAGGATTCCGCCGTTACGGTGAATCCGTCTTTTCCTATTTCCAGACCGGTTACTGAGGTGTTTACAGAAATGGAAACTCCCCTGCTTTCCGCTGCCAGCCTCAGAGCTCTTTCCACGTCAGAAGCTTCCTCTGAATATGGATATATCCTTCCCTCTTCATCGGATCTGGTGAGAACTCCTAACCGGCTGAAAAACTCCAGAGTTTTATCCACATCGGGACAGGCGCGGTTGCTCATGTTGCACCTGCCGTTTCCCGAAGCGCAGATTTTGCTCCCCGTCTTTGCCCGCTTTTCCAGTACCAGTATTTTAAGGCTTTTTCCCGCCTTTTCAGCTGTCATCGCTGCTTCCGCCGCTGCGGCAAGACCGGATGCTCCGCCTCCTGCTATGCATATGTCCCACTTTATTTCCGATATGTCTTTTGATATTTCCCTCATAGACTGCACCCTTTGTCCGTAAGAAAAAGAGGGATATACTTTTTCGCATATCCCCTCCGCAAGTCAGTTCTCCTGTTTTTCATCGCCGGCCTCATCCTCCGGGCCAGCTTCTTCTTCACCGTCAGCGCTCTTCCTGAGAAGCTCTTCAGGCGGCACTACAGGCTCGTTGAAGATGTCGTAAGTAACTTTTATCTCCTCGGCCTCCTTTATGGCAGCCTTTGCCCGGCGGGCCTTCTTCACCGCTATCTTCGCCTCGGCCCTGGCCTCCTCGGCCTTCCTTTCGGCCTCAGCCACCAGCTCCTCCTTGGTCTTTATGAGGTCAGGCTTTCTGTACGTGGTGTCAAAGCCCACTTTGATGACGCTTATACCCTGTATCACAAAGAGGATTCCCAGCATCATCAGCACGGACAGATTGAAAAGGGACGAGTTGAAGAAGGTGTAAAGTCCCACCACAAAATTGCACACGGACACTACGACGGTCCAGTAAAAGTCCAGATTCTTCTCTTCCTTTATGTCCACGTGGGTTATTATGACCAGATACCTTATTCCTGCCACCATACTCCACATTCCGAACACCACCGGCACCGCAATGTCCGCAGCCAGCTGCCCGGTAAGCACCACGATTCCCAGGATAAACGTCGTGAGTCCGTCTATGAGAACCCAGTGCCTGTCCTCCTCGTCATCGTAGCGGCTCCTGTACGATATGCACTCCGTTATTCCTATAGCTGTCAGTATTACGCCTATGGGAAAGGCCATGGAAATAAACGTCAGTCCTGCGTTAGCTATGGAAAACACTCCCAGCAAAGTCAGGATGACTCCCATTATCATGTTGACTATTCTCAAATTCTACCTCCCGAAGCTCTGAAAGCATCAGAGCCTCTGCCTGCCCCGGCGCCTATTCGAGCACGTAGAGGCTGGCGTTATCCTTTATTGCGTTTCTAAGATTATCGTTAAAGCCGTCAAAACCCTTCTCCTCGCGGGAAGCGCCTACGACGACCTTGTCTATTTTGTTATCCTTGACGATGTCAGCCAGCGTCTCCAGCACGTCGTCCGACTTTAAAACCAGCAGATCCGCTCCCGCCTCTCTGGCCTTCTCGTAGAGATAATCGAGAGCGCGGCCGTCCTCCGAATCACCGAGAAAATTATAGTCGATTCCCGAGACGTGAATAATATGCATAGTATCGTCATCGGACGTCATCAGGCTCTTTCCGTAGTCGATAAGCCTCTGGCAAGTCTTCTGCTTTGTTACGCATACCATAATCCTGCTCATGGTTTCCCTCCGAATACAAAGAAATTTTCGCCGAGCACATTATACCATATTTTCCGGAGCTTTTGTGAGGGTTATTTGATATTTGCATACCAGGCCCTTTTCCATTATACTCTAAACTATGGATAGAGTTATACTTCACTGCGACATGAACAGCTTCTTCGCTTCGGTGGAGCTTCTGGAGCACCCGGAGCTTCGGACAAAGCCTGTAGCGGTCTGCGGCGATCCCGAAAGCCGCCACGGAATAATACTGGCAAAAAACGAACCGGCAAAAGCCTTTGGCGTTGTCACGGCAGAGACCATTTCCCAGGCGAGACGAAAGTGTCCCGGCCTCGTTCTCCTGCGCCCTCATCACGATAAGTACAGACACTACAGCAGGCTCATAAACGCCATCTACTACCAGTACACCGACATGGTGGAGCCTTTTTCCATAGACGAATCCTGGCTGGACGTGACGGCAAGCCACCGCCTCTTCGGAACAGGAAGGGAAATCGCCGATACCATCAGGGAGCGGGTGAAAAAGGAGCTGGGTCTTACCCTGTCCGCAGGAGTTTCATACAACAAAATCTTCGCCAAAATGGGCAGCGAATACAGAAAGCCTGATGCCACCACCGAGATTACAAGAGAAAACTATAAGGACATACTGTGGCCCCAGCCTGTTGAAAACATGTTTTTCGTTGGATTTGCCACAGCCCAGAAGCTTAAAAACTCGAAAGTTTTCACCATCGGAGATTTAGCCTGCGCGCCCGATTCCAAGCTGGAATCCCTTCTGGGAAAGCAGGGACCCGTCCTGAAAAAGTACGCGGCAGGCCTTGATGAAAGTCCCGTAGCCCTTTCCGGCGAGCGGGAGAAGATAAAATCCGTGGGAAACGGCATCACCTTCAGCAGGGATCTTAAATCCACGGAAGATGCCCTTACGGCAGTCACATCCCTTTCAGATACAGTGGCCGGAAGGCTGCGCAAGTACGGATTTAAGGCCTGGGGCGTCAAAGTCGACATAAAGGATACCTCCTTTAAGAGCATATCGAGGCAGAAGCAGCTCTCATCGCCGACCCACCTGGCTTCTGAGATCAAAAACGCCGCCATGGAGCTTATCGCATCATCATGGCATTTTCCGGACCCCATACGCCTCATAACGGTCACGGCCATAAACCTTACCGATGGCGAAGAAGGGGAGCAGCTTTCCTTTTTCGGAAACTCCCCGGCAGGAAGCGCAGGCGCATCCTCGGTTAGCGCCGAAAAGTCCGATTCAATAGAAAAGGCTATGGACGACATCCGCGAAAAATTCGGCGAAAGCTCCATAACCTTCGGTCAGCTTATCAAAAATGATATAGGGATTGATTTTTAGAGGCTGCCTGAAGCAGTCTCCCGAGAAGGATGTCTTAAGCTCGAAACCGGCCGTTTCTAAAACTCCGCGTATGCGAACTTCGGCGCTGAGGCCATGCCGGCATATATCATGTATGCGTAGAGCCCTGCCATGAGCAGGAAAAACAGTCCCGTATACACCAGGTATTCCTTCGATATAAGTCCCTTAGCCTTCTGTAAAAAACCTGTAAGCCTCTTCATTAATCTCTACCCATCCTTTCCCCGCCGGGTGAACGGCATCTTCCAGCCACCCGTCAGTATAATCTCTGTCGAAAAAACTGTATAGCGGCACGTCGTACCTGTCCGCAACCTCCTTAATCTGCTCCGTAAGGCCCGTGCGCTTATCTGCCGTAAATCCCGTGTAGTCGTACCACCAGCCGTTTACAGGAAGCAGTATCAGCTCCACGTCTATGTCCTGTTCCCTGCATACCTGAAGGAATATATCGAGGTCTCCGTATTCCGGAGAATCCTTCCAGAACCGTCTTGCCGTGCTGGAGTTCTTTTCCTTTTTCAGGGCCGGCTTTATGTTTTTGTTGTAAAGCCTGTCGTCCATGTGAAAGTCGTTTCCCTTTGAAATCTCCTTAAACTCCTTATCGGCCTTGGAAATTAAACCTTTCCAGTCGGGAACTCCCGATTTTGCCGTCTCCATGAACTTCCTGTAGTCCTTTTCCTCGGTAGTCTTCCACGCCGTCTTTACGTTTATGGCTTCACGCTCGCTTAAGAAAGCTTTTTTCATGGTGAAATAGGCTTTGTCCGCAGCGTTTCCACCCTTTCCCAGGAATATTTTGTCGTATCGCTTCACGCTTTCCTGAAGAGCCGGGCTGTTGGACAGAAGTTCCTCCGACCTGTCAGCGATCTTTTTCTTCACATCATCTGACAGGTTGGGATTTTCCAGCATCGCCATGTACATGCTCTCGGAAAACCTGACGCCGTAGGCATCCTTTTCCACTCCCGGGCCGTTAAACCAGGACGGCGAAAGTATGAGAACCGCCTTCTTGCTCTTAAGCTCCGGCCCGACGGCTCCCATGGTTATGGCGTGGGACAGGCACTGGTTATACGCCGCTCCTATGCACATCACGTCCATCTTCATGGATCTGAATATCTCCGTAGGGTGGTAAGGAGTGTCCTTTCCGTGCTGAAACTCGGAAGAGCCCATATACATAACCGTATCGTCGTCAATATTTGCGGAAACCGCCTTATACGACATGTCCTTGTACGTGTTTATCCACGTTCCGAAGCCGCCTTCTTCTACGGCAACTCTCCCCGCAACGGTAAGGTGCAGTATGACGGCGCTGATTATGAAAAGCACCAGGGCCGTGCCAAAAGCTGCAAGCTTTTTCATATCAGCTCATCCTTGCCTTCACCTGGGATATTATCTTGGCCGGAGTATCCATCTGATCTCTGGTGAACTCCGACGGCGACATGACTATGCCGAACTCGTCCTCTATGGAGACGAGAAGCTCCGTATAATCCAGGGAATCTATGAGATCCTCTTCGAGAAGATTTATATTCACATCTTCCCTTACAACGCTGTCTCCGCAAAGCTCCTCGAGCATTTCAAGTATTTTGTCTTCCATTTCCGTTTCCTCCTGATATAATCTTTAACCGTTTAACCCTATGAGCTGGGTGAATTTCCCCGAAAAGATAAAAAATCCGAACATAGCGAGGTTAAATGTTATGCCCCAGCTTATAAACCTGTACCACCGCTCCTTCTTATGTTTTTTATGGAATTTGGACTTCTTCTGGTAGATTTCCGTCACCGCCAGAAGAACTCCGTGATACAGACCGTAGATGATGTAATATATGTCAAGTCCGTGCCAGACTCCCATAACTCCCATGTTTATGATGAATCCGACGAACGCTCCTGTAAGCTTGTTCTTGAACCACTTTCCCTTTATAGCCTTCATCATGAATCTGGAAAAGATGAAATCCCTGAACCAATAGGAAAGGCTCATGTGCCATCTGTCCCAGAAGTCCTTCATGTCGGTGGCAAGGAATGGTTTGTTGAAGTTGTCCGGGCTCTTTATTCCCAGAATGTAGCTGGTTCCAACCGCCATAAGGCTGTATCCCGCAAAGTCGAAGAACAGGTAGAGTCCGTAGGAGTACATGTAAACCAGGTGATTTATCATGTGGCCTCCGCTTCCCAGCCAGGTTATGGCCTGGTAGAATCCAGCCGCAAGAGCGAATTTGTACGCCATGCCCAGGACTATTTTGAAAAGGCCGTTTCCGAGAAGCTCCGCGTACTCGGCTCTCGAAATCCTTCTTTCAAGGTCTCCCTCAAACCTCCTGCTCCTGTCTATAGGTCCCGACGAAAGGCACGGGAAAAATGTGAGGAAATAGAGGAAATCAAAAGGTTTCACTTCCTTTATCAGTCCGTCGTATATCTCTATTATGACCTGAACGGACTTAAATGTAAGATATGAAAGACCCAGGAAGGCGAATATGCCGTGGCCTGTGACAAAGGCTGAAATCTTCCAGATTCCAAGGGGCGCCACCGAAAGGACTATGAAAACCCAGTACAGCAGTCCGTTTCTCGGTTTTCTCCTGTTTACAGACAGGTATGCGTTTACCAGAATCAGCTGGTACAGGCAGTAAACTATGAGGTTCACTATGGCCTTCGGGCTCGATCCCATGGCCATGTATATGAATACGGCTGTGACCACAGCTCCGTAATACTTTATCGGCCTCTCTGTCAGTCCCAGAACCACCGCCGGAACCAGGAGAAGCGCAGCCCAGATGAAAAAGTAAAAATCTCCGAAAAGCGTCATTATACCAGTGCCTCCAGCTTCTTTCTGTCCGTTTTGCCGTTTTGCGTCATGGGCAGACTTTCCATGAAGACTATTCTCTTAGGCACCATGTATTCCGGAAGGCTTTCCTTCAGCTTTCCCTTTATTTCCCTTACAGCTGCAAGCCTTTCCCCCGTATCGTCCTTAAATTCCTCTCTGTAGTCTCTCACCACAAAACCCGTGAGGTGCTTTACTTTTCCATCCTGGTATTTCGGGACAACAGCAGCCGCGCTTATGCCTGCGATGTCCCTTATGTTGCACTCTATATCTCCCAGCTCTATCCTGTAACCGTGAAGTTTGACCTGAAGGTCCAGTCTGCCGTGATAGTAGAGCATTCCGTCCTTCATAAATCCCTGATCCCCGGTTCTGTAAAAAAGCCGTCCGTCCGCCTTTCTGCCGAAAGCCTTTACTGTCTTTGCGGAGTCCCTGTAATACCCCTTGCTTACCGTATCCCCTACGATTATGATTTCACCGGTTTCGCCGTCGATTTCTATCTCCGTTCCCTCTTTGGCGTAGCCTATGGGAAGTTCCCCCTCGGCTTCCAGCATCTCTTCGGTTATCTCGGTTCCCGTAACGGCTACGGTGCTTTCGGTAGGTCCGTAGGTGTTGACTATGCGCGCCTTCGGGAATCGCTCCATCAACCTGGCCGCAGTAGTCTTTGTAAGCTTCTCTCCGCAGAACAGAAAGGCTTTCAGGTCAGAAATAAGCCCCTCGTTAAACGTTTTGTCGGAAAGGCACATGTCCGCAAAGGACGGTGTGGAAATCCAGTAGTTTATTTTTCCGCCGCCCAGAGCCTCCATAAGCTTTCCCATGTCCCTCTGAACTTCCTTTTCCACACAGTACAGGGTTCCGCCGGATGTAAGGCTCGTGTAAACGTCCATAACCGAAAGGTCAAAGGACAGCGGCGCCTGATTGAGAAATACCGCTCCTTTCTTCTCCTCCGGCTCTCCTCCCAGGGTCTTCGACCAGTCCGTGAACCGTGTCAAAGCCTGGGCGGAAATCTGAACCCCTTTAGGTTTTCCCGTGCTTCCCGACGTAAATATTATATAAAAGGTATCCTCCGGTTTTACCCATTTTGTCCGTGGAAATCTCTCTCCCAGCCTTGCGTTTATGGCCTTATCCATATCGCCTTTTCTCAAAATTCCCATTCCGTCCGGAACGGCTTCAGGCTCTTCAACTGCGAGAATCAGTCCGTTTCCCACTGTCTCCGCAATATCGCATACCCTCTCCGGCGGCATGGACACATCCACAGGACAGTACGCTCTTCCCGACTTTACGCAGGCCAGAAAACATATGAGCATCATCGGATCCTTATGTCCGTACACCACTAAAGGCATCCTGTTATCCCCCAGAACCTCTTCCAGATACACGCTGAGCGCATCCGATCTCTCCCAGAGTTCCCCGTATGAAAGTTTCTTTTCCCCTGAGATCACTGCCGGCCGCCCCTTCGCTTCAGCGGCCGCAGCCTCAATCTTCTCTATGATGAACATCTCTTTTCTCCCTTCTGCATTTTCTTTATACCATAAAAAAATCTCCTTGTGTGGATTGTTAAGGATTCTTAACCTTATCTTTAAGGAATCTTAAGAATTGAGACAGAGACTTCATAAATTGCCGGGGCTGCGCGAGGTACCCGCCGTGGCTGCTGGCTTAGCTGCTTGCCGTCTCTGCCCGTGCTCGCCGTAACTGTGCGTGCTTGCCGTGGCTGCCCGTGCTCGGCAATGACCCAAAATCAGCAAATCAGTAGCACGCAAATGCTCGGAATCCACCTGCTTCGAGGTGATTCCGAGCATCTTTACTTTCA